>CALLOB010000119.1 GCA_938005315.1 uncultured Phycisphaerae bacterium | reverse complement strand
ATGGAAGTACTAACCCGGCCCACCGAGCCCGGGGCCTGCCCGGCCGGCGGTCATCAACCGGGGTCGGCGGGGCCGGCGAAACATTGCGGGCCGGCATCGCATCGGTTATCAAGAGGGCCCGCAGGTGGCCGTGAACCAGCTAAAGGAGGTAGTTCCCGATGAGCAGAACGCGAACCGCAAGACGTGATTTCCTGAAGGCGACCGCGGCGGTCGGCGCCGGTTTCTGGGTGGCCCCCCGCGCGACGCTCGCCCAGAGCAAGTCGCCGAACGAGCGGCTGAACATCGCCTGTATCGCCGTCGGCGGCATGGGTTCCGGCGACACCGACGGCTGCCGCAGCCAGAATATCGTGGCCCTGTGCGACGTGGACGAGACCGCCATCGACAACAAGCTCAAGAGCCTGGAAAAGGCGGCGAACGACGAAGGCAAGCCGTTCATCAGGCCGCGCACGTTCGTCGATTTCCGGCAGATGTTCGACGAGATGGAAAAGGACATCGACGCCGTGACCATCAGCACCCCGGACCACACCCACGCCATCGCCGCCATGTGGGCGATGAAGCGCGGCAAGCACGCCTTCGTCCAGAAGCCGCTGTGCCACGACGTGTGGGAAGCCCGCACGCTGACCCAGGCCGCCCGCCAGTACAAGGTCTGCACCCAGATGGGCAACCAGGGCACGGCCGAGGACGGCATGCGCGAGGCCGTCGAGGTCATCTGGTCCGGTGCGATCGGGCCGGTCCGCGAGGTGCACGTCTGGACCAACCGGCCGGTTTGGCCGCAGGGCGTCGGGGCCCTGTTGCGGATCCCCGGCATCAACGCGTTCCTGCACAAACGCGGCGAAGTCGCCCCCCCGCCGCCACCGCCCAAGAGCCTGCACTGGGATCTCTGGCTGGGCACCGCCCCCTACCGCGAATTCATCCCCGACGTCTACCACGGATTCAAGTGGCGCGGCTGGTGGGATTTCGGCACCGGGGCCTTGGGCGACATGGCCTGTCACACCGCCAACATGGCCTTTCGGGCCTGCAAGCTGGGCTACCCGACCAGCATCGAGGCGGAGGTGTCCGAGTACAACCCCGAGACGTTCCCGATGTGGAGCGTCATCCGCTATGAATTCCCCGAGCGCGAGGGCCTGCCGCCGGTGAAATGGACCTGGTACGACGGCGGAGCCGACAAGCCCGCCTGGGTGAACCGCAAGCTCAGGGAGCTGGCTCACGGGATGGACATCCCCGACAGCGGCTCGCTGATCATCGGCGACAAGGGCACGCTGTTCTCGCCCAATGACTACGGGGCCAGCTACAAGCTGCTGCCCGAGGCCGACTTCGCCGGCTACAAGCCCCCCGAGCCGACTCTCCCGCGAGTCCACGGGGCCCACAAGGAGGAGTGGTTCCAGGCCATCCGGGAAGGAAAGCCCGAGATCGCGATGTCGAACTTCTCCTACGCCGGTCCGCTGACCGAGACGGTGGTGCTGGGCTGCGTGGCCATGCGCTTCCCGGGCCGCAAGGTCGAGTGGGACGGGCCGAACATGAAGGTCACCAATATCGAAGAGGCCAACCAGTACCTCAAGCGGGAGTACCGCGAGGGCTGGACCTTCTGACGACCGCCGCTCGCGGAGGGGCCATGCCCCGTGACCGGCCGATCCAGGCGGTGATCTTCGACCTCGACGGTGTCCTGGTTTCCACGGACGAGCTGCACTACCGGGCGTGGCAGACCATCGCCGACCGGGAGGGCATCCCGTTCGACCGCCGGGTCAACCACCTCCTGCGCGGTGTCGGGCGCATGGAAAGTCTGGCGATCATCCTCCGGGAGGCCCGGCGGCCATACCCGCCGGCCGAAAAGGCCCGTCTGGCCGACGAAAAGAACGCTCTGTACCGCGCGATGATCGAATCGCTGGGCCCCGGCGACCTGCTGCCCGGCGCGGCCGCGACCCTCAGTCGACTCCGGATCCGGGGCGTTCGCGCTGCCCTGGCTTCGGCCAGCCGCAACGCCCGGCGGACGCTGGAGCGCGTCGGCCTGGAGCGGGCGTTTGAGGTCGTGGTCGATGGCCGTGATATCACCGCTTCCAAACCCGATCCGCAGATTCTGCTGATCGCCGCCTCGCGGCTGGGCTTGCCCCCCGAATCGTGTCTGGTGGTCGAGGACGCGCCGGCCGGCATCGAGGCCGCGCGCCGGGCAGGCATGGCGTTCCTGGGCATCGGCACCGAAGAGAGTCTGCCCGGCGTCCATCCCAGAGCCGCGGACTTGAGCGGCGACGATCTGGACAGGATTCTGAACGAGCTCGTTTGACCGCCGGACGCCCCGCGCGCACTCCCCGGGCATCACGTTGCCCGCTCAATCCGGAGGCCTTTCCCCGCCGGCCCCTTTCGTGTAGATGTGAGTGACAACCCCGGCCCCGCCTTCGGGCGGACCGATTCACGAACGTCCCGGAGCAGACGACCCCATGACCGACAACCCGCCCCTGCCGGCCATCGACGACATCTACGAACGCAAGCCGGCGATGCGCTGGCTGGCGCTTCTGGCCGCCGTCCTGGCCTGGGGCTTCGACGGCGTGGAGCAGGGCGTCTACGCCATCATGACCCGCCAGGCGCTCAGCGACATCATGCCCGAGGTCCGCCCCCTGGTCGATCAACGTGCCAGACTTGCCGCTGAGATCGGGCAGATGGAGAACGGGGCCGCCGGGAACGACGAGCTCCACGCCCGGCATAAACAGCTCACCAGGGACATCGACCGGCATGTCGGGCCGATGTTCAGCTGGTCGCTGGCCATGTGGCTGTGGGGCGCCGCCGCCGGGGGCGTGTTTTTCGGGTGGCTGGGCGACCGCTACGGGCGGGTGCGCTGCCTGATGCTGGCGGTGGTCACCTATTCGGTGTTCACCGGGGTCTCGGCCTTCAGCACCCACTACGGCCACCTGCTGGCGGCACGTTTCTTCGGGGCCCTGGGGCTTGGGGGCACCTGGCCGCTGTGCGTGGCCCTGGTGGTCGAGACCTGGCCGGACCGCTACCGGGCGGTGCTGGCCGGGTCGATCGGCGCCGCGGCCAACGTCGGCTACCTCATCGCGGGCACCTACTCGCGCTACATGCTCACCCTGGACTTCAGCTGGCGCTGGGTCATCGGCATGGGCTTTATCATCGGCATGAGCAGTCTGCCGTTCATCTTCCTGGTTCCCGAGCCCACCAAATGGCGTCTCTCCCGCCAGAAACGCGAGAAGGTCTCCATCAGCGAGCTGTTTTCGCCGCAGTTTCGACGGGCCACGATCGTCGGGAGCCTGCTGTCCACCGTGGGGCTGCTGGGCACCTGGGGGGCGTTTCTGTGGCTGGCGACCTACGTGGATCAGATCACCGAAAACACCCGCTACGCCGACACCGGCAAGGCGATCATCAGCCAGTGGCAGTCGGCCGGCCAGATCGCCGGGGGCTTCATGGGCGGCGTGCTGGCCGGGTTGCTGGGCAACCGCCGTTCGTACATCCTGCTTTGCCTGATGGCCTGGGGCACGGTGCTGGCGGTCTTCGGACTCAACAGCACGTTCGACATGCAACTGGTCATCATGGCCATGGTCGCGGCCTTCTTCGTGACCGCCTTCTTCGGCTGGCTGCCCAAGTTCCTGCCGGAGCTGTATCCCACGCGCATCCGGGCCACGGGGCAGGGCTTCTCGTTCAATATCGGCCGGATCCTGGCGGGATTCGGCGTGCTGGGCACCGGGGCCCTGGTGGCCGCCTTCCACGGCGACTACCGCAAGGGCGTGATGGTCACGGCCAGCGTGTACCTGCTGGGGCTGGTGGTGATCTGGTTCGCCCCCCACACCGGCGGCAAGATGAGGGAAGACCCGGCCTGAACAGGCCGGATCCGGGGAAGGCGGACACGACCATGAGCAAACTGACCGACATCCGGCCGATCGGCGCGGCGCTTGACCTGCTGCCGGTGCAGACACGCGTACCGCTGAAGTTCGGACCCGAGACGCTGACGCATGTCACCTGCGCCCGAGTCCGGGTGACGGTGCGCGACCGGTCCGGCCGCACGGCCTGCGGATGGGGCGAGACGCCCCTGAGCGTGCAATGGGTCTGGCCGGGCAACCTGCCCTACGAGCAGCGGCACGAGGCCCTCCGGGAGTTCTGCCGCCTGCCGGCCCGCGCGTGGGCGGACTTCGACGACTCCGGGTACCCGCTGGAGGTCGGTCACCACTTCCAGCGGCAACGGCTCGGCGGGCTCATCGACGAGCTCAACCGCTGCCGCATGGCCGGCGGGCCCATGCCCAGGCCAGCCGGGCTGGTCTGCGGCTCGCCGTTCGCCATCGCCCTGCACGATGCGTACGGCCGGCTCCACGGCGCGGGCGTCTACGACACCACGACCCGGACCACCTGAGCCGCCCGCGTCGGCGAGATCATGGGCGTGGAGACCAACGGCATGCAGTTCTGCCCCGAGGCTTCGCGGCCGAAAGAGGCGCTACACCCCGGGCTGTACCGCTGGCGAAACGGCCTGGTCGACTGGTCGAGCGTCGCGCGGCCGGGCTTCGGCTACCGGCCGGAAGAGATGCGCCGCGAGCTGAAGCCGTCCGTCGCCACGTCCCGCCAGCACGCGCCGTAGGTACCGCTCCGTGGGCCGGTCGGGAAGGCCGTTCTTCCGGCCTCATCTCCCCGAAGGCGCCCCTCCGGGCCGGCGACCCGCCGCGGCGTCAGGCGAGACCTCGCTCCTTCAGCAGCCGCCGGTAGGCCGGCGCGGGGTCGGGGTAGCTGTCTTTGGGCGGCAGGTTCCACTTGGCGAACAACCGGGCGTTATCGGCGTCCCAGACCGCCAGGTCTTCGCTTTTGCGATCGTCGATCAGCTCCTCGTGGTAGACCAGGGCCTGCCGGCAGCCGACCACCAGCAGCCCGGCCTCGCGCTGCACCTTGAGCGAGAGGTCCGGATCCCAGGCACAGAAGTAGTAGCCCTCGTCGAGCCATCCCAGCCGCTCGAGGAGCGATCGCCGCAGGAGGCCGAAGTTGGCGTAAGGCACGCCGCGGACGTTGAACACGCTGTACACGACGCCTTCATGCTCGACGGAATCCAGGCGGTTGCGGGTCCGGTCGAAGTTATGGTAGAAGGCCACCATGCCCACGTCCGCCAGGTCCGGGCGTTCGATGGTCGCCACCGCCGCCTCGACCGATCCGGGCAGAGGATACGAGTCGTCGTTGAGCCACATCACGTAGGTGCCGCGGGCCTCGTGGAAGCCGCGGTTGTAGGCCTTGCAGGCGCCCTGGCGGCGGTATTCGCGAATGAAGCGGATGTCCGGCTGGGCCGCCGCCCACTCGGCGGTGCCGTCGGGCGAGGCCCCGCCGACGACGACGATCTCGCGTGGAAGCGAGACGTTCGCGCGGATCCGGTCGATGCAGCGCTGCAGCCGCGTGACGCGATTGTAGGTCGCGATCACGATGCTGACGACGGGCGGCGCGGGCATGGGCTGTTCCGTGATCCGGCCTCGGCGGCGCTCCGGCTGATCGGGCCGCGCCGGCGACTCAGAAGAACTGATCGGTCAGGTCGCGGCTCTCGCAGTCCGGGGACATCGGGCTGGTGGACAGTTCCATCGCCCGGCTGACGTCCATCTGTCCGATCAGTCTGCGGTTCACCCCGAAGAGCTTCAGATAGTACCGGTAATGCGCGTTCCAGTCTTCCGATGTCCTGGGGCGGGGAGCGAACGCCGTCACCCGGCCGGCGTGGCCGTCCACGAACACCGCGTTGCTGAACCGCCCCTGGTGCATGTCGATCGCCGCCCGCGGCCTGAAGATCGGGGCTCCGGGCCAGGCCGGCACCTGCCCCCCGGCATAAACGTCATAGCCGTCGATGCCCGCGTAGGCTCCCAGGCCGGTGCCGGCGCGCAGCTCGCCGATGTGCTCCCGGGCGTTCTGCAGAACCGGGGCCTGACGCTCGGTGGCGGCGTCCAGCACGTACACCGTTTCCGCGGGAAAGTCCCACAGGTCGATGCGGCTGGCACCCTGTACCTCGTGCCAGACGCCGCTGCGCGGATCCACGCGGCACCGGCCGTCCACGCGCGTTCCCTGCGAGTCCAGGGCGTTGACCACGTAATCCAGGAAAGCGGCCCGGTTGATCGACCTCCGCTCCGGGCAGTGGAAGACCGGCATGCGCTCCACCGGCGTGAGGTTGACGTTGCGCTGGCCGTTCGGCATCCGGTAGCTGGTGCGGTCGCCCAGCATCCGGGCCACCAGCTGCGTCCAGTGCAGTGTCCGGTAGTTGCCCCCCCGCGGGATGTAGCCCCTGGTCTGTACCGCGAAGGCGTTGGCCGCCACGCCGAACTGACGTTCGTTGGCCAGGCAGGCGGCGCTGCGCGCCTGGGACCGCGCCGCGGACAGCGCCGGCAGCAGGATGGCCACCAGCAGCGCGATGATCGCGGCCACCACCAGCACTTCAATCAGCGTGAAACCGACGCGCCGTCGCATCCTTCGACCTCCGGCACGGCTCGTGAGCCGGACCCGCCCGACCCGGACCCCCGGACCGCGCCGCGCATCCGGCTGGATTCCTGTGATCGCCCCTTCTGATCGCCTCGCGGCCCGGACCGGCCGAACTGCTCAGACCCGTTTTCATTGTACCGGTTCAACACGCCGCACTAAAGACCATTCACGCTTCCCGGCCCCGATTCCCGAGGCCGCCCGGCCAACCGACGCGGCGACCTCGGCCATGGGGGCTCACTGGTCCCTTTCGTCCGGCCGATCATGCCCCCCGCCGGACGCGAATGTCGTCTGCCGCTCGATCAACAACGTCCGGGCCAGCAGGTCGCCGGCCCGCTGGCGGTTGCGGGTGAACAGCAGAACCAGCAGGAACGGCCAGAACTTCAGCAGCGGCTCGAGCTCGACCAGCTTGCTGAGGTTGCGGACCACGGTCTGCCCGGTTGTCGGCCGCTCCAGCGACTCCGAGGCCACGCGGATCCCCAGGAGCCGCTTGCCCGGCGAAGCCCCCATCCACAGTTCCGTGACGACCGTGTAGGCCACATAGCCGGCCCGGAACCACGCCCAGGCCCAGGTCACGGTCAACGGCCACCGCGGCGTCTGACCGATCTGGCCGGCTTCGCGAACCTGGTCGTAGAACGCGACCAGCGGCTCGCTCCACAGGTAGCCGACGATCAGCGCCGCCGGGGCCATATCGATCAGCGCCGCGGCCATCCGCCGCCCCAGGCCGGCCACGGCAAGCCCCACCGGCAGTGCCACAGGTCTGCCGGCTGCCTCCTGTCTCCGCCAGACCAGCATCAGCAGGACCGCCCCCAGGGCGATCGTGGCCAGCAGGTCGCGCATGCCGTCCCCGACCCCAGGGGTCCGATAGTCCTTCTCCAGCGGCACCGCCGCAAACGGGGCGTCCGGTTTTCCGCCCTCTGCCGGCACATACAGGCCCGCCTGGGAGATACCGCCGGCCTGGCGAACCACCACCAGCCGGTCGGCGAACCGCCCGATCGCAGCCTCCTTCCCCAGGGTCAGCTGCTGGCCGTCGTCACCCAGCAGGTCCGGAAGGCGGGTCCACGGTTCACCGGGCGAGGCCGCCCCGCTGCGATCCCACAGCGCACAGCGCCGCGGCCCGGTCTCATCCTGCTCACAGATCAGGGCCGCGACCAGGCGGGTGTTGATCACCGCGGCGAATCCGTCCACCAGCCTGGTGCCCTCCGGCAGTTGCACGGGCGTGCCCTGCTGCCAGCGTCCGTCGGCGCGAACCGCGTAACTCAGCATCGGGTCGGTGGGCTCGGACTGCCAGAAGAGGTGATACCGGGCCTCGGTGACACACAGCCAGAACCGGGCGGCCTGTGACGCCACGCCCGGGCAGGGGCCGTCGGGAATCCAATTCAGTCCGTCGTAGGCCACGATGTGAAACGATCCGGGCCGCAGGGGCTCGACCACCGCTTCGGCCTCCGGACGATCCGGGTTTCCCGCCGACGGCTCGGCGCCGGCCGCCCGGCTGGCCGCCGCCCGGCGAGCCTCCTCATGGCGGGCCCACACAGCCTCGGCGGTCGCAGGATCCGTCACCGCAACGAGCCTGCCCCGGTTGTGCAGCACGCTGCCGGCCAGGGCCGCCGGCAAGACGCGTCCGGGCAGATGGGCCTCGCGCCGGGCCCGGACGAGGTTGGAACGGCTGTCGGAAGCACCGGCGTAGGAGAAGTGCGCGCCATTGTCGAAGAACACATGCAGTCGCCCGCCCGCCGCCGCCCAGCGACGGACCACGCCTGTCGGCGGCGCCGCCAGGGACGCCGGGCGGAACAGCATGCCGGCCGCCTCGCGCCAGGCGAGCCAGTTGACCACCGCGCCGACCTGGGGATCCTCCTCGCCCGCGATGATCCACACCCGCTCTTCGTCGCCCGCGACGGCCAGCCTGAACCGGGGCGCGGCGGCCGTGAGCTCCAGGGCGCGCGCCGAGGTCATGGCGTAGCCCAGCACCCCCGCTGCCAGGATGGTCAGCGCCGGCACCCTCATGGCGTCTCCTGGAAGGTCTCTTCCGGCGGAACGGAGGGGAACGATGTCGGCCGCGCCGTTCCCAGGCGGATCACCTCGCCCAGGTCTCGCCCCGAGGCGTGCGGAGGCACGAACCGCTCGCGGGCCTCGGGCTTGTCGAAGCGCTGCATGCCTGAAAAGGTCAGTTCGACCCGACTGCGACGGGCCGGCCACTCGAAACGGATGCGGTGCGGAGCCAGGGCCGCCGCCCCTTCGATCGGTCGGTAATCCGAGAGTTCGGCGATCACCAGCGGATGCCCGTCGGGAGCGAAGTAGACCACCGATCGGACCAGGTGAGGCGCCAACCGGTCGATGGCGATCTTCTTGGTCAGGTAACGCTGACCGGCGGCATCCTCGGCCATGAAAAGCAGCGCGTAGCGCGTCGTTCCGACCCAGAACACCGGCCCCAGAGGGCCGGTCGTGTCGGTCGGAAGGTCGCCCAGACCCAGGACCTCCACCAGGTGGTCGGGCCGCAGGGGGATGTCCAGGTCATCGGTCTCGTCCACCTCGTCGTGCAGTCCCCAGTAGTAACGCGATTCCTGGAACTGCTCCCAGACCCAGAAGGCCTCGTCGTTCGATCCGGCGGTCAGCGTGCCCCATGTCGGCTGCAACCGCAGGTAGAGGTTGCGGGGCTTGTGGAACAGGGCCACCCCCCGGGCCTCGAAGCGACGATTCCCGCCGCCGGGCTCGGGCATCTCGCCGGTCGCCAGAACCCCGCCGATGCGAATCGGGAAGTCGGCCCCGGCGGCGTTGGCGTTGACGCGGGCGATGACCGCGCTCATCGGACGGTCGTCGACCGGTTGCGGCACGTCGAAGCCGCCGGCCGGCCGGCCGCAGCCGGCGACGGCCTCCAGTCCAACCGTCAGTACCGACAGGACCGCACGGACGCGGCCCGAGTTCAATCCGTTGCCGCTCATGGGCAATTCAGGACTCCCCGCCCGCGTCGCCGGCGGCGACCGCCCGGTCCTGCCGCCCCGGGGCGGGCCCTTCCTGCGGCTCCGGTTCACCGCTCAGCAGTGCCGTGAGCTGGCGATTCAGTTCGGCGGTCCGCTCCGGCGTCAGGCGGGGGTTGAGCACGCGGTGAATGCTGCCGTCGGCGACCAGCCGGAGATGCCACCATTCCCGGTCGGCCTCGGTCCGGGCACCTTCGAACCTCACCAGGCGCTTGCGCATCAGCAGCAGACCCAGCACGAAGCGGAACTCCTGCCGGGCCTCGGAAGTCTCGTCCTCCAGCGACACGAACAGGTTGACCAGCGTCGCGGAGTCCACGGCTTCGGCCGCCCGCGGACGGTCCTTGACCGGCACCCGGGCTTTCCAGCAGCAGAAGCAGCCCTCCGGCGGTCCGTTCCAGCCCTCCTCGGCGAAGTCGAGCCTGCGGAACCCCCCGGGGTCCTCGAAAAGGACCGTGTAGTAGGATTCGCCTTCCCGGAACGGCCGGCCCGTGGCCGCACACCGGCCGGTGCGACGCTGCAATTCCCAGTCAGTGGACATAGCCTGACCGCACCTGCCCCTCAGGCGACCGCTGGCGGCTCTTCGGCCGCGCCGCCGGTGCCTCCAACGCGCCGTCACAGTATCCGATTACGCCTCCGGCGTAAACCGTGCCTCGGTGCCCCCTGGCCGGCATATCGGGAACACGGCCTGTCCCGAAGATGGCTCCTTCGGCCGTTGACGCGAGACGTCGGCCCGGCAGCGCGATCAGGCGTTCGCCGTGGCCGTCGGCGGCTTGAGCGGCAGGCGGGTGATGCCCGGCCGCGGCAGCGGGTAGTTTCCGGTTTCGTCGGGCAGGACGGGCGGGGCCATGTCCATGCGGACGGCCTCCGGCGCGGGCCCGAACATGAAATCCGACTCCCAGCACTCCTTCAGCGTGGTGTACTTGCCGCTGTAGCAGGCGATCTGCCCGAGCACAGCGATCATGGTGCTGTCGCACATGTGATAGCCGCTGTTGATCGGCCGGCCCTGGCGGACCGACTCGATGAGGGCCCGCTGCTCGGCCTCGCGGGGATCGGGTACCTGGCCCTCGTACTTCCAGGGGTTCTCGCCCTCGATGCGCATATCGAAAAGGTGGCAGATCCCCCGGGTACCCATGATCACGTCGGTGTAGCTGTGGTAGGTTTCGCCCTGCGTCCGGCACATCGCGTACAGGCGCCGCCCCCCGGCGTACTCGTAGACCACGGTGTGGTTGTCGAACATGTCCCCGAACGGCCGACCGAAGGAAGCCGCCCGTCCGCCCAGCCCGAACGCCCACACCGGCTGCTCCTCGCGCAGGACCCAGGATGCCCGGTCGAGGTTGTGGACCAGCGACTGGCTCACGTCGTCACCGGAGAGCCAGCAGAAGTGATACCAGTTGCGGAACTGGTACTCCATTTCGCTCCACGCGGGGTCGGGCAGCACCACCGCGTAAGGAGCCCGCAGGAAAAGACACTGGACGGCCACGATCTCGCCGATCGCTCCGTCATGAATCCGCCGGATCGTCTCGCGGTATCCGGCGTCGAACCGGCTGTGCAGGCCGGACACGACGCTGAGCTTCCGTTCGGCCGCCAGATCGCAGGCCGCCTTCATGCGCCGGACACCCGCCGGATCGATGCCGTGGGGCTTCTCCACGAACACGTGCCGGCCGGCGCGCACCGCCTCCTCGGCGTACATCGGATGAAACTTCGAGGCACAGGCGATCAGCACGACGTCGCAGGATTCGATCACGTGACGGTAGCCGTCCAGTCCGATGAAGCGGTGATCCTCGTCCACCGCGACCTGTTCGGGGAACCGGGCGGCAAGCTTCTCACGGGAGCTCTCGAGCCGGTCGCGAAAGACATCGGCCATCGCGACCAACCGCACGTCGCGCCCGGCCAGCAGCGCCTGCCCGCCGGCGTCGGTGCCCCGTCCGCCGCAGCCGATCATGCCCACTCTGATGACGTCGGTGCCGGCGGCGTGTGCGGCTCGAGCCACGCTCAGGGCCGCCGCCCCGGCCGCGGCGCGTTTCAGGAATCCCCGGCGGGTCGGACGGTGAGCGGCGTGGTCCTGATCGGATCCGGACATGGTGTTCGCTCCTGTGAGATCGCCGCCGCTCCCCGGCACGAGCCGACAGATGCCGCCGGTCGGTGCACGCGAGACCCGGAGCCGGGGAGAAACGGTTTTGGACGCCGGCATCCTATCACGAACCGCCGGTCGCGGCGACATCCCATGGCCCGGCATCTCCTCGCCAGTGTCCTCCACGGCCGGGCTGGACCCGGCGGAAGCAGGGGCGTAACATGATGCCTCGTGGTGGCACCGCCCGCGGATGCCCGGCGCGGCAACCCGGCCCGGCGGCCTCGAACCTCTGCGGATGCCGACTCATGACTGCCAACGCCCGCCCCGTCCCCGGCTATCCGGATCTGTTCGCCCGCGCGGACGGCACCATTCTTCGCCGCGGCGCCGAGGGCCTGCGTCCGCGGAAAACCCGCCTGCACAAGGGAGGGCGGTATGTCCGCATCAAACGCGACGGCCGGACGTACGAGCCCTCCGTCGCCTGCCTGGTGCTGGCCGCATTCGTCGGCCCCTGCCCTGACGGCCACCGCGCCGTGCACCTGGACGGCAATCCGATGAACAACAGGCTTTCCAACCTCGCCTGGATGCCGCGGCATGGCGCCAATCCCTACGTGTCCGGCGAACAAACAGGTCAACAGCGACCACATCGCTGATCGGCGACCACGATCCCCCGCGGACAGGCCGCCTCGGGCCGGGATCCCGCCCCCACCCGGGCGCGACCACCCCGGTGCGCTCACTGTCGCGTCAGGGAGCCCCCGTGCACTTCCGGAGCAGGCAACCGTTACGGCCGGGAGCCCGACCCGTACGGACCCGGCCCGCCGAGCCCTGCGGGACGCACGCCGGGCCTCAGAGGTTGACATGCACGACCTTGGCGGGGGGGAAGCCGTTGAACCACGTCGCCGAGGCGTGGGTATAAGCTCCGATGTTGGCGCTGTAGACCAGGTCGCCCAGCCGCAGGTCCGGGAGGGGTTCGGCCTGGCTGATGGTGTCCAGGGCGTCGCAG
Organism: uncultured Phycisphaerae bacterium; assembly: GCA_938005315.1. Taxonomy (GTDB): domain Bacteria; phylum Planctomycetota; class Phycisphaerae; order UBA1845; family PWPN01; genus CALLOB01. The sequence goes on along the minus strand of CALLOB010000119.1, from coordinate 52,089 downwards.
GTCGGTCCGAACACGGCCGAAAGCTGCTCGGGGCCCTTGCGCATCGCCCGGATACGGTACTGGCAGTGGTCGAACAGTACGCCTGAATACGTGTGATAGATGCCGTCGTTGATGTAGTAGCACCGCTTGCCGTCACGGTCGGCCTTGCCGATGACCTCGGCCACCAGCCAGGCGGCGGTGGCGACCATGAAGCGTCCGGGCTCGGCGATGATTTCCAGGTCCGCAGGGAACAGCCGGCGAAACTCGGCATTGAGGATCCGGGCCAGCTCACGGAAGCGCTTCGTGCTGCCGTCGTAAGGGGCCGGAAATCCGCCGCCGATATCCAGCAGCCGCAGCCGGTGTCCGCGGCCTTCCGACTCCTCCAGCACCCGGGCCGACATGTTCAGGGCCTGCACGAAGTTGTCGAAATTGGTGCACTGGCTGCCGACGTGGAAGCAGAGCCCCTCGACCGTCAGTCCGGCGTCGAAGGCCGCGGCGATCAGGTCCGCGGCCTCGCCCGGAGCGCAGCCGAACTTGCTGGACAGTTCGACCATCGAGCCGGTGTTGGGCACGCGGATACGCAGGGCCAGCCCGGCGTGCGGGGCGTGGCAGCGGATCTTGCGGATCTCCTCGAGGTTGTCATAGGTGACCAGCGGGCGGTAGCGATCCAGCTCCTCCAGCGTCGAGCGGTCCTTGATCGGATTGGCGTAGATGATCTTGTCCCAGATGAAGTCCTGCCGCCGGCGCGGGGGAAGATGGCGGATGTTCTCGTAGACCAGACGGAACTCGCCGATGGAGGCCACGTCGAAGCTGGCCCCCGCCTCGTACAGCGTCCGCACGACCTCCGGCAGCGGGTTGGCCTTCACCGCGTAGTAGGCCTGCACCCGCGGCAGACGCCGGCGGAACTCCGCGAAGTTGCGGCGGAGCACGTCGTGATCGACTACGAACAGCGGCGTGCCGTGCCGCCGGGCCAGCGATCTGAGATCAGCAACCCCCGTCATACGCCCGATTCCCCGTCGCCGGCCGGATGTCCCGGCGTGCGTCCCGGGCGGGCCCGGCCCCACCCGGGAGCCGGGAACCCGGAATCTCCCGTTCCGGACTTCAGACGCCCGGCATCTCAGAGCGTCCTGTTGCGCTTCCAGTACTCCCGCTCGACCATCCGGTGGATCCGCGGCAGCTCGTCATAAAGCCGCTTCAGCGGGCGGGCCTTGTGCCGGGCCAGGGCGTAGTGGGTCAGCAGGGGCAGGGCCACGGTCGAGTCCAGGTAGCAGACCACCGCATCGGGCAACCTGTTCGGATCGACCTTGCCCCAGCTCACGGCCTCGTGCGGGGTCGCCCCCGACAGCCCTCCGGTATCCGGGCGGGCATCGGTGAACTGGATGAAGTAGTCGTGGCCGGCCTCCTTGATCCGCAGCACCTCCTGGATCTGCGGCTCGGTCTGAAGGGTGAAATTCTTGGGCGAACCGCCGCCGACCAGCAGCACGCCGGTGCGCCGCCCGGTTCGCTTGGCGTCCAGCACGATGCCGGTGCTCTCGTTGACGTCGCGCGAGGGGTTGATCCGCAGCTTGCTCCCGCGGAGCTCCAGGCCGGCGACGTTCATGCCGATGGTCGAATCGCCGGGCGACGGGCAGAAGCAGGGCACGCCCGCCCGGTAGGCCGCGGCCAGCAGCGAGGCGTCCTTGAGCCCCGTCTGCCGCTCGAACCTCGCGCAGTATCTGCCCAGCAGCCAGTGCAGCTCGGCGGTGCCCATCTCCTTCTGGAACTCCGGCTGCATCAGGATCTGGCGCAGGATGTGGTCGGTCTGCATCAGCACGTCGTTGTAATCCAGAAGGATGTCGTAGATCCGCACGACCCCCAGGGCACGCAATTCCGGGTCGCGGACATGCGGCGAGCCGCGGTACAGGGGGAGGTTCAGCGCGTGATGCATGTCGTGGTAGAGATTCGCACCGGTCGACACGATCCAGTCCACGAAGCCGGCCTTGATCAGCGGGATCAGCGACGAGGCTCCCAGCCCGCCGGGAGTCATCGCCCCGGCCAGGCTCAGGCCCACCGTCACGTCCGGCTCGAGCATCTTCTCGGTGAACAGTCGGCAGGCCTCGTGCAGCCGGGCGGCATTGTAGGCGAGGAACACCCGGTCGATCAGGTCGGGCAGCTTCTCCCGACCCGTGATCGGCGCCGGCAGGATGCGCTTTCCGCACAAAAAACGCTGCTTGCCCTTCGCGAACTTGTGGGGATACTTGCTTACGAACCTCTTCGGCAGTTCGATCTTGCCCATGCTCCGGCGCTCCTTCCGGCGGGAACATAGCCTCCGGGCAATCGTGTTTCAAGCGTCTTGTGCCCGCAACCCGGGGCGCGTAAGCTGGCATGCACCGTTCCCCGGCCGGACCGGGCCCGGACGCCGACGTCGCGACCGCCCGATTGGTTCGCGGGGCTGCCCGGCGGAGCGCGCGTGATGCTGATCCACAAGGGGCTCACCCCGCAGACGATCCTGCTGAAGGAGTCGCTATCCGACGTGAACGCGGTCCTGGCCCGCATGGCCGCGGCGCTGGCCCCCAGCCTGGGACTGGAGGAATCTCTCGTTCGCAACGCGGTAACGGCCCGCGAACGGGTCCGCAGCACCGCGGTGACCGACGGCTCCGCCATCCCCCACTGTCGTCTGGCGGGCATCGACCGTTTCGGCGTCGCCCTCCTGACCGCCGATCCGCCCATCACCTGGGATGCCCGGGGCCATCTTGTCGATCTGGTCCTGATGATCGCCGGACCCGCGAGCGCCGTCTCGGACCACTTGCGCATTCTGGCCAACGCCAGCCGGCTCCTGTCCAGCCCAACGTTTCGCGACAGGCTGCGGTCGGCCGGGAAACCCGAGCAGGTCATACGGCTGGTGCGGGTGGCCGAGGAAATCATCGAGCAACAGCGACATCGGGACGGCATGCTCGGCGAGGTCCGTGGGGCGACCGGCGACCTCAGCGATCTGGAGGCCGCTATCGCCGCTCTGGAATGGCCATGATCCCCTCGACATCCGGATCTTTGTCCACGGGCTCGCGCCGCGGCGAGGACGCCGCCGCTCAGCCCCCCGGCTGGGACCTCTCGGAGCCGGCCTGGCGTTGGAGCGGCGTGTTCCTCCTCAGCGGAGTGATCGGGGTGCTTTCCGGGCTGGCGGCGGTGGCTCTGGACGCGGCGCTGGACTTCGGGGCGGAGGCCGCCATCGGGCGTCTGACCGATCTGGCCGGGGCTGCGGTGGTCGTGCCGCGTTGGCCGGTCCTGCTGCTTCCGGCCGTGGGCGGGCTGGCGGCCGGCGCACTGGTGCAGTGGTTCTGCGGCGGCGAGGCGATCCACGGAACCAACCAGGTCGTCGCCGTTTTTCACAACCACGGCGGTGCTCTGCCGCTGGCATCTCCCGCGATCCGGGCCCTGGCCGCGGTGGGGCTGATCTCGTGCGGAGGATCGGCCGGCCCGGAGGGGCCGATCTCGGCGCTGGGCGCGGGCATCGGCTCGGCGGTGGGCGGACGGCTGGGCCTGCCGCCCCGCCTGCGACGGGTATGCCTGATCGCGGGTTGCGCCGGCGGGGTCGGAGCCGTCTTCCAGTGCCCGCTGGGCGGCGCCCTGTTCGCCACCGGCATTCCTTACCGCGAGCCGGAGTTCGAGGCCGAGAGCATCGTGCCGGCGTTCGTCTCGTCGGTGCTGAGTTACTCCACCTTCATGGCCTTCCGCGGCTACGGCCGGCACCTGATCCTCGGAGCGGACCGGTTGACCTTTTCGTCGCCGTTGGAGCTGGGCCCGTATGCCCTGCTGGGCATCCTGTGCGGCGGCCTGGCCATCCTGCTGGGCGCGTGCGTCCGACTGGTGGAGTCCCGGTCGGCGGCACGCCTGCGGCTGCCGCGGTGGTTGTCGGCCGGGATCGGAGGACTGATCGTGGGAACGATCGCATGCCTGCTGCCGCAGATCATGGATGCCCGCTACCGGTTCATCCAGGCCGCGATCAGCGGCACGCTGTTCGAGGAAGCGGCCGCCGCGGGCCGGTCGGCCTGGGCCTGGGCTGCGGTGTTCGGCCTGGTGGCCGTGGCCAAATGTGCGGCCAGCGCTCTGACGGTCGGCACCAGCGGCGCCGGCGGTCTGCTGGGCCCCAGCGTGTTCATCGGCGGCGCGGCCGGAGCGGCGCTGGGCGCCACCGCCGAAGCAGTGTTCCCCGGCATGCTGACCCCCGACCTGAGGGCCGCATTGACCACCGTGGGCATGGCCGGCGTGATCTCCGCCTCGATGCGCGCCCCGCTGGCGGCGATCGTCATGGTCACCGAGATGACCGGGGCCTACGGCCTGATCGTTCCGCTGATGCTGGTCTGCGTGGTGTCCTACGTCGCGGGAAAGCGGTGGGGCCTCAACGACGCCCAGCTGGGATCCAGCGTGGAGTCGCCCGCTCACGCCGGGGACGCACTGGTCCACGCCCTGCGGTCCTGGCGGGTGCGGGATCTGATGGCCGCCGACTGGCCGCACGTCGTTTCACCGCACGCGACCCTCGGAGAGATGGTTCGCAGTATGCCTGCGGGCACCCGGCCGCTCTTCATCGTCGTGGAGGAGGGCCGCCTGCTGGGGGTGGTCTCGCTGACCGAGATCAGCCGGGTGATCTCCGAGCCGGGGATCTCCGAACTGGTCATCGCCGCCGATATCATGACCTCCCGCCATCCGGTCACAAGGCCGAACGACCGGCTCTACGGCGTGCTCGACAAGTTCCGCAGGACCAACGACAACGTCCTGCCGGTGCTTGCCGAGGACGGCTCGGACAGATACATCGGCGTCCTCGCCCGGCAGACCATCCACCGCCGCATCCGCGAGCATGTCGATCGCCTCAGAACCCATGTTCACCGCGAGCACGAGGGCCTCGCGGCGCTCGAGCAGGACGACCAGTTCTGCCAGCTCGTGCTGGGCATCTCCGCCCCGCGGGCGGACGTGGTCCAGCGGATGACCGTCCCTGCGGAGGTCGCTGGCCGTTCCATCCGCCAGGCCGACTTCCGCCGGCGCTACGGCGCGCAGATCATCGCGGTACAGCAACCAGACGGTACCCTCCGCTGTCCGCCCGACATCGACGTCCCCCTGGCCGGCGATGAGACGCTGCTGGTGATCAGGTCGTGAAAGGCTGCAACCCGCGAAACCGGACGGTGCACTCCGCCCGTCGCCTCAGAGCGTCGCGGCGATGCGCCGGTAATGATAGCCGCATATGGCCAGGGACATCGCCTCAGAGAAGGCCCGGCGGTGGAACAGCAGGATCCGGGCCAGGAACTTCCAGTACTCCCGCCGCCCGGAGCCCCGCAGGCCGAGGACCCAGAAGGACTTGATCAGGGCCACGATGTCGCTGCGCGAGATCTGGAACCGCGGACCGCTGGGCCGGTACTCGCGCAGGAAGGTCAGAATGCGGCGGTAATAAATCCGGGGCGCGTAAAGCTGCTTGACCAGCGAGCGATAGCCGTCCAGAAGCATCTGGCGGTCGAGTCTGGGAACGAAGTTCAGCACGCCGTCCATGTTGTTGCCGGTGGCCTCGTGCAGGATCCGGCCCTCCCGCTGCAGCCGCGAGAACAGTCGCGTCCCCGGCAGCGCGGTCAGCAGACCGACCATCGCCGTGACCACCCCGGCCTCCTGGACGAAGCGGATCTGCCGTTCGAAGATGCCGGGCTCGTCGTTGTCGAAGCCGACGATGAACCCCCCCATCACCTCCAGTCCGGATCGCTGGATGGTCCGCACCGCCTCGAGCATGTCCCGCCGCACGTTCTGGACCTTGGCGCACTCGATGAGGCTCTCGGTCTGCGGCGTCTCCAGCCCGACGAAGACCTTCTTGAAACCCGCCTGGACCATCAGAGCCAGCAGCTCCGGCTCGTCGGCCAGGTTCAGCGAGGCCTCGGTGGTGAACTGCATCGCGACGCCCCGGCGCCGGCGCCAATCGATCAGCGCCACCAGCAGTTCCCTGACCTTCGCCCGGTTGCCGATGAAGTTGTCGTCCACGATGAAGACCGGGCCCCGCCAGCCGGCCTCCAGCAGGCCGTCCAGTTCGCCGATCATCTGTCCGACATCCTTGACCCGCGGCACCCGGCCGTTCATCACGATGACGTCGCAGAATTCGCAGTCGAACGGACAGCCGCGCGAAAACTGCAGCGGCATCAGGGCATAGTGCCGCAGGTCCACCAGATCCCAGCGCGGCCGGGGCGTCCGGCGGACGTCCGGCCGGCCCTCGGCGCGGTACAGCGGCCGCAGAGTGCCGGCCCGCATGTCGGCCACCAGCGCCGGCATGACATCCTCGGCCTCGCCCAGCACGAAATGTGCCGAGTCGCCGAAGCGTTCGTGTCCGGTGGTGAACAGCGGCCCGCCGGCGATCACCGGACGGCCGAGCCGGCCGCACCGCTCGATCACCCGCCGGGCGGAGTCGGCCTGGACGATCATCGCCGAGACCATCACATAATCGGCCTGCCGGATCTGCTCGTCGGACAGTTTCCTCACATTGAGATCGACCAGCTCGAGCTCCCATTCGCGGGGCAGCATGGCCGCGACGGTCAACAGCCCCAGCGGCGGGAAAACCGCCTTCTTGGACACCAGCGGCAGAACGTGTTTGTAGCTCCAGAAAGTATCCGGCGTCGCGGCCGATACCAGCAGTATTCTCATCGGAACCTCTTTGCGCGGCTTGCGGGCAGGAGCGGGGCACCAGTGGCTCCGGATTCCAACCGACCGCGGGGAGCACACCCCGGGTGGTTGCCGCGCCATCTGTTACTATAGCGAGCCGCTGCCCGACCGGCAAGACGGCGCGCCCGCCGGTGCGTGACAGCCTGGGCAACGTCATCTGCGGACCCGACGGAGGGGTTCTCTCGAAGGGACGCGCTCCGTCGCGTCCGCCATCGGGGGCTTTCCTGCGTCCATTCCTGCGGCACCGAAAGAGCGTTGCCCTCAGCTCGGCCATCGGGTTGAAGGCCATCCTGCCGGCCTGCGGAGGCTTTTTGTCGCCGCCTGACTTGTCACGGATCCCGCCCGCCGGTCAGAATTGCGGCAGCCCGGGCCGACCGGCGGGAATCGTCGCCGGGCCCTCGATCTCGATCAGCCATCCGGGCCGGCAGACCGCGGCGATGACCATCTGGACGGGCGCCCCGGGGAATCGGGTCTGGACCAAGTGCCGGGCCGGCTCCGCGTCGGCCGGATCGCGAACGCAGGCGATCAGCAGGCCCATGTTGCCGGGCGAAGCGCCTGTCCGATCCAGCAGCGCGGCGATATTCTCCAGCGTGCGGTCCGGCTGGCGCGGCATGTCGCCGGGGTTTAGAATCCCGCCTTCAGGATCGATGCTGGCCGTGCCACCGAGAATCACCTGCACGCGGTCGCGCCGCATAACCTCCGGGGTCGGGTCGAGCCCGCCGCAGGCCGTTCAACATGGCTTCACGGCCCCCGTCGGACAACTATTGCCGGTGCGGACCCACGCGCCGGTTCACATCCCCTGGGTCGCGGGGGCAGCGGGCGTGCGCCGATCAGCCTGCGGCCTGGGCAGCGGACGGAGCATCACGTGCCGGAATTTGATCGGCTTGTGATCACCCTGAAGGATGATCGGACCGGTCGGGTCGCCGTCCTTGACTCCCGATTCGCGGTAGATGTGTGTGGCCTTCGGCGGCTCGTAGTCCTCGATGATCCTCTGGCCGTTGAGCCACACGTTGATCTTCCTGCCCTGGATGGTGGCATACACGCTCTGCCACTGGCCCTGCGGCTTGCTGACGTTCCTGGACGGCGCCTTCTGCCCGTACATGCCGCCGTTGCCCCAGTCCTTGGGCTTGTCGACCGGCACCCCGTGGTCGTCCTGAATCTGGATTTCATACTGCCCGCGGAGAAAGACTCCGCTGTTGCCGTTGGGCGGCACCAGGTACTCGTAGTAGATCTCGAAATCCTCGAACTTGCGGTCGGTATAGATGTTCGTGCCGTGCTGGCCCTCGGGGAAGTCGGCTTCCAGGACTCCGTCCACGACCTTCCAGGTATGCTTGCGATCCTCGTGGAGGGCCTTCCACCCCTCCAGCGTCCTGCCGTCGAACAACCGTATCCAGCCCTCGCCGGTGGGAGCGTGCTCCTTGTCCAGGAATCCGGCAAGGGGAACGGCATTGCAGGCCTGCGGATCTTCGGCCCCGGCCGGGCCGGTCCGGGTCTGGGGCCTGTTCTCCTCGGCCGCAAGTGCCTGCGAGGCCAGAACAACCGATATCAGTGTGGTCCATGCGTGTCTGGGCATTCTGATAACTCCTTGGCTTGATGAAACCGTGCCGCGGCGAGTCGCACGTCCGGCCGCCCGGGGTCGGCCATCATAATGGCGGCCACTCCAACGGTGCCAATCTGGAGCGCCTCTCAGCCCCACCCGGGCCTCCGCAGGAGTGGGGTCCAGGCGACCCCGTCGAGGAACGCTGCCCGAGAGCCCCTGCCGGGATAAATCCCTCTGCGGAAGCCTGTTACGAGTTTTCGGGGCTTTTTTGCGGTCGGACGAGGCCGTCAGGTCCAGGCCCGCCTCAGAGGACTGGAACTGCCGGATCGGCCGCGCTTGACACAGCGCTCTAACACCGGTATTTTTGCGATTTTACGCTCGGGACCCGGTCGCGGTCGGCCCGCCGCACGGCTTCAGGCCGCATGCTTGCGGGTCCCGGACCGACGGCCGGCAGGCCCCACCGTGGGGCAGAGCCCAGGCTCGGCGCCCCGGAGATTCGGGGGCAGGCGCCGGCCGGCCTCCCGAACAGACTCAAACCCATGGAAGCCGGCGGCCGGACCCGATCCGGGAGCGGGCGCCGGGCTTCGGAATGCGAGGCAGGACGCAAAGATGGTTCCAGTATTCAAGTCATCCAAGTCGCGCAAGCGGATGCGGCGATCGCATCACGCCCTGAGCCAGCCGAACCTGGTGGCCTGCCCCAAGTGCAGCGTCGCCAAGCAGCCACACGCCGCGTGCGAAAACTGCGGTTACGTCAGCAGCACCGTCGCGCTGCCGCAGAAGTCCGAGGAGAGCTGACCGGGATGCGGATCGGCATTGACGCGATGGGCGGGGACCACGCGCCCCGGGAGATCGTCCGGGGCGCGGTGGAGGCGGCCGGGATGCTGAACGGGCACGAGCTCGTGCTGTTCGGCGACGAGGCCCTGGTCCGCCCGGAGCTGGAACGCTGCGGGCGGCCTGATGCGCCGGTGCACTTGGTACACACCAGCCAGGTCATCGGGATGGACGAAGTCCCGGTGGAGGCCGTCCGCCAGAAGAAGGATTCCTCCATCTGCCGGATGGCCGCCATGGCGGCCAAACGCGAACTGGACGGGATCATCAGCGCTGGAAATACCGGAGCTTTCGTAGCCGCGGCCCAGCTGCGGATGCGGGCCCTGCCCGGCGTGTCGAGGCCGGGCATCGCGGTGGTGATTCCCTCGTTCACCGGTCCGATCGTGATGTGCGACGTCGGCGCGAACATCACCCCCAAGCCGCACCACCTGCTGCAGTACGCGATCATGGCCGGGGCCTACGCCCGCAACGTGCTCAAGGTGGAGAGGCCCCGCGTCGGCCTGCTGTCGGTCGGCGAGGAGGACCTCAAGGGCACGGCGCTGGTCAAGACCGCCCACGAGCTCATGCGCGGCTGCGAGCGGCTCACCTTCGTCGGCAATGTCGAGGGTCGGGACCTGTTCCGCGGCACTTGCGACGTGGTGATCTGCGACGGTTTCGTGGGCAACATCTGCCTCAAACTGACCGAGGGGCTTGCCGAGGGCCTGCTCAAGACGATCTCCAAGGAGATCGCCCTGGCCAGTCCGCAGCTGGCCGAGAGTTTCCAGCCGGTCGTCAAGCGGGTCTGGGCCAACCATGACTACGCGGAGTACGGCGGCGCGCCGCTGCTTGGCGTGGACGGGGCCTGCATCATCTGCCACGGCAGCAGTAACCATGTGGCCATCCGCAATGCGGTCCGGGTGGCCACCGCGTACCTCGAGAGAAACCTGAACTCCATCATTGCCGAGGATCTGGCGACCATGGGGCCCGTCGCCAACCACGCCAATCATTGAATCTGCACCCCCATGCTCGACAGACTTCCGATCACCATACGAGGCGTCGGTTGCGCCGTGCCCGGACGGGTCGTGACCAACGACGAGTTCGCCCGGACCCTCGACACCTCCGACGAGTGGATCCGGACGCGTTCCGGCATTCGCGAGCGGCGCATCGCCGGCCCGGGCGAGAACACGCTGACGCTGGCCACCGCCGCCTCTCGCCGGGCCATGGCCTCCGCGCGCGTCGGGCCCGATGAGATCGACCTGATCGTCGTGGCCACCTGCACGCCCTACATGCCGCTGCCGGCCACGGCCTGCTTCCTCCAGCAGGAACTGGGCTGCCGCCAGGTCGCGGCCTTCGACCTGGCCGCCGCCTGCAGCGGGTTCGTCTACGCACTCTCGATCGCCTCCCGGATGGTGACCGGTGGCGGCTGCCGCAACGCCCTGGTGGTCGGGGCCGAGACGCTCTCGAGCATCACCGACTTCCAGGACCGCTCCGTCTGCGTCCTTCTGGGCGACGGGGCCGGGGCGGTGGTCGTCGGGCCAGCGACAAACGATATCTCGGGCATCTACCACCAGCAGCTCGGCGCCGACGGCTCCGGCGCACGGCTGATCTGGGTGCCCGCCGGCGGCTCAGCCGAGCCCGCGTCCGCAAGGACGGTCAACGAGCGGCTGCACTACATGCGGATGAAGGGTCGGGAGGTGTACCGCTTCGCCGTGACCAAAATGCAGGAAGTGATTCTCGAGGCGGTGCGACAGACGGGCATCGCCCCGGAGGACCTGGCCCTGATCATCCCCCACCAGTCCAACCTGCGGATCATCGAGTCGGCCGCCGAGCGGCTCGGCGTGCCGATGTCCAAGGTCGCGGTCAACATCGACCGCTACGGGAACACCTCGGCGGCCTCGATCCCGCTGGCCCTGGCCGAGGCCTGGGAGCAGGGCCGTATCCGGTCGGGAGACTGGGTGCTGATGGCCGGGTTCGGCGCCGGGCTGACCTGGGGATCCATCCTGATGAGGCTGTGAGGACCAGACGCGGATGACACGCAAGGCGGTGCTGTTCACCGGGCAGGGCGCCCAGTCCGTCGGCATGGGGCGGGATTTCGTTGAGGCTTCGCCGCGAGCCGCGGAAGTCTTCCGGCGGGCCGGCGAGATCCTCGGGTGGGACGTGGCCGGGGTCTGTTTCCAGGGGCCCGCCGAAAGGCTCGAGCAGACGGACATCCAGCAGCCGGCTATCTTTACCACCAGCGCGGCCATCTGGGAGGCGGTCCGCGGGGACCGGCGCCTGGACCCCGGGGTCGTCGCCATGGCAGGTTTGAGCTTGGGCGAGTACACTGCCCTCTACGCGGCCGGGAGCCTGAGCTTCCAGGATGCCCTGCGACTGGTCCAACGGCGCGGTCAACTGATGCAGGCGGCCGCCGAGGCCAACCCCGGCGGCATGGTCAGTGTGATGGGTCTGGATGTCGAGCAGGTCGAGACGGTCTGCCGTCAGGCCTCCGAGCGTGGACCGATCCAGCCGGCCAACTTCAACTGCCCCGGCCAGGTGGTGGTTTCCGGCGCCCGAGCCGCATGCGAGGCGATAACGGCCTTGGTGGAGGCAGCCGGAGGGCGGGCAGTGCCCCTCAAGGTGGCCGGGGCGTTTCACTCGCCCCTGATGGCGCCGGCGGCCGAGGGGCTGGCCCGGATGCTGGAGTCGGTCCCTCTGGAGCCCCCTGCGGTACCCGTGATCGCCAACGTGAATTGCCAGCCGCACCGGGATCCGGATACTATCCGCCGCTGGCTGGCCGAGCAGTTGACCAGCCCGGTCCGGTGGCAGGCGTCCATGGAGAGGCTGCTGGCCGAGGGCGTCCATGAGTTCATCGAGATCGGCCCCGGCCGCATCCTGAGCGGCCTGATGAAGAAAATCGACCGTAAGGTCCCGGTCGTGAGTATCGGCGCCGCCGAGACTCTGGCCCGGCCCATCGGCCTGACCGCCTGAGCCGGCATCGCGGACGCGCGACGGGTCGGGCGACCCGCGCTGGAGGAAGGTATCCCATGCAGCTCGCCAATCAGGTCGCCCTGGTCACCGGGGGTTCGCGTGGCATCGGCCGCGCGATCTGTCTGGTGCTGGCCCGGGCCGCGGCCACGGTTGTCGCGTCGGCCCGCTCGCAGGAACAGCTGGCCGCGCTGGCCGAGGAGGCCCGCGCCCAGGGGCTTCCGGGCCGTGTCGTCCCGCGAGCGGTGGACGTCACCAGCCGTTCCGCCTGCGAGGAGCTCGTCGAGTCGGTCGCGCAGGAGTTCTCGCGCATCGACATCCTGGTCAACAACGCGGGCATCACCCGTGACGGCATGCTGATGAACATGGACGACGCGCAGTTCGAGGACGTCCTGACGGCCAACCTGCGCTCGGTCTTCTGGCTGACGCGTGCGGCCAGCCGGTACATGGTCCGGGCCCGCTCCGGACGGATCATCAACATCAGCAGCGTCTCGGGGATCATGGGGAATGCGGGTCAGTGCAACTACGCGGCCAGCAAGGCCGGCGTGATCGGCTTCAGCAAATCGGTGGCCAAGGAGCTGGCCCGGCGGAACATCACCTGCAACGTGGTGGCGCCGGGTTTCATCACCACCGACATGACCGACGTGCTGCCCGAGAATATCAAGGAGCGCTATCGTCAGCTCATCCCCTGCCAGCAGTTCGGCGAGCCGGCCGACGTCGCCGAGGCCGTGCTGTACCTGGCCTCGCCGCAGGCGCGCTACGTGACCGGCCAGGTGCTCGCCGTGGACGGGGGACTGAGCATGTGAGCCCGGATCGCGCGGCGCGGGCCGCGGTCCGGCACCGGTGCCTTCCGGAGGACGCCGGAAAGGCTGAGCGGGATCTGGTCATCCGTGTTTCACGACAGGAGGAATGCCTGGTGACTCTTACAGAAATCGAAGACAAGGTCTTCACCATCGTCAGCGAGCAGATGGGGGTGAACAAGGCGGAGATCACCCGCGAGACGTCGTTCGTCAACGATCTCAACGCCGATTCCCTCGACATCGTCGAGCTGGTCATGGTCTTCGAAGACAATTTCAACATGAACATCCCGGACGAGGAGGCCGAGAAGATCAAGACCGTCGGCCAAGTGGTGGATTTCATCGTCAAGAATCAGGGCAACAAGGGCGCCTGACCGCGACCGCCGGACGCGGGATGCGTCGCGCCGTCCCGCCCGGGCCGGCTGCGCGCCGCACCGCGACCGCGGGCCGGCACCGGGGGTGCACGGCGGCTGAACCTGGAAACCGTTGGGTATGGCCAGAAGACGCGTTGTCATTACCGGCATGGGGGCCATCACGCCCCTGGGCAATTCGACCGCCGAGCTCTGGGACGGCCTGGTGAACGGGCGGAGCGGCATCCAGCCCATCTCGCTGTTCGACTGCTCGAACTTCGAAACCCGCATCGCCGGCCAGTGCCTGGCCTTCGACCCGGCCAGGTGGATCGACTTCAAGCTGGTCAAGCGGCTCGACCGTTTCGCCCAGTTCGCCCTGGCCGCGGCCATCGACGCCGTCGCCGACAGCGGCCTGACGTTTGCTCGGGAGGACCCCTTCCGGGCGGGGGTCATCATCGGCTCGGGCATCGGCGGGCTCAAGGAGCTGGAAACGCAGCACGGCCGGCTCTGGGAGAAGGGCCCGTCGAAGGTCTCGGCCTTCACCATCCCCAAGCTGATGGTCAACGCCGCCAGCGGCAACATCTGCATCCACTTCGGCCTGCGCGGTCCCAGCAGCGCTGTGGCCACCGCCTGCGCCTCGGCCACCAACGCCATGGGCGACGCCCTGCGCTGCATCCAGCGTGACGAGGCCGACATCATGATCACCGGCGGCAGCGAGGCGGCCGTCGTGGCCATCAGCGTGGCCGCGTTCAACGCCATGCACGCCCTCAGCGTGCGCAACGACGACCCCGCCCGGGCCAGCCGGCCCTTCGATCGCGACCGCGACGGCTTCGTGCTCAGCGAGGGTGCCGCCGTCCTGGTGTTCGAGGAGCTCGAGCACGCCCGGCGCCGCGGGGCCCGGATCCTGGCCGAGGTCCTGGGGTTCGGGTGCAGCTCCGACGGCGGACACATCACCCAGCCCGACGAAAACGGAACCTGCGCCGCCATGGCCATGCAGAAATGCCTGGCCGACGCGGGCCTGTCGCCCGAGGATGTGGAGTACATCAACGCCCACGGCACCAGCACGCCCCTGGGCGACGTCGCCGAAACCCGGGCCATCAAGCGGGTCCTGGGCGGCCGGGCCGGCCGGGTGCCGGTCACCAGCACCAAGTCCTCGATCGGGCACCTGCTGGGGGCCAGCGGCGCCGTCGAGCTGGTGGCCACCGTGCTTTCGATCCTTCACCGCACCGCCACCCCCACGATCAACTACTGCACTCCCGACCCCCAGTGCGACCTCGATTACGTCCCCAACCAGCCCCGCGACATGCGGATCCGCCGGGCCATGAGCAATTCCTTTGGCTTCGGAGGTCACAACGCCTGCATCATGGTCGGCGAATGCCAGTGACCGCCGCCCCCGGCCGACAAACGGCTCTTTGGTCCGGCTCGTTCTCGACGCTATAATCGCCCCGGCCCGGGGATCGGCAACGACGGCGGGAGGACGACCTCATGATCCAGCGTGCGAAGATCAGCATCATCGGCAGCGGAAACGTCGGCGCGACGTGCGCCCACTGGGCCGCGGCGGCCGAACTCGGCGATATCGTCCTGCTGGACATCGTCGAGGGAATGCCCCAGGGCAAGGCCCTGGACCTGCGGCAGGCCGGTCCGGTCGAACGCTTCGACTGCAACCTGATCGGAACCAACGACTACGCCGACACCGCCGGCAGCGACGTGATCATCATCACCTCCGGACTGGCCCGCAAGCCGGGTATGAGTCGGGACGACCTGCTGGCCCGCAACGTCGAGATCGTCGCCGGCGCCGCCGCCCAGGCCGCCCGCCACAGCCCCGAAGCGGTGATCATCGTGGTCAGCAATCCCCTGGATGCGATGGTCTATGCCGCATGGAAAGCCTCCGGATTCCCGCCCCACCGCGTGATGGGCCAGGCCGGCGTCCTGGACACCGCCCGCTACCGGACCTTCATCGCCATGGAGCTCAATTGCAGCGTGGAGGACATCACCGCCCTGCTGCTGGGCGGCCACGGCGATGACATGGTGCCGCTGCCCAGCTGCACGTCCGTCGCGGGCATCCCGGTGACTCACCTCATCCCCCCGGATCGGCTGGCCGCGATCATCGAACGCACCCGCAAGGGCGGAGGCGAGATCGTCGGGCTGCTCAAGACCGGCAGCGCGTACTACGCCCCGGCGGCGGCCACCGTCCAGATGGCCGAGGCCGTCATCCGCGACAAGAAGCGCATCCTGCCCGTGGCCGCCTACTGCGACCGCGAATACGGCATCGGCGGCCTGTTCGTGGGCGTGCCTGCCGTCCTGGGCGCCCGCGGCGTCGAGAAGGTGCTGGAGATTCCTCTTTCCGCCGAGGAGCAGGCCGCCTTCCGCGTGAGCATCGATCACGTCCGGGAACTCGTCGAGGCCGCCGAGAAGCTCATGACGGGCCGATAGTCTGTTCTCCGGCCGGTACGGCGGCGTTGACGCCCCGGTCTGCGGGACCTACAGTACCCGCTACCGGCGTGGGTCCGATGCCCGGACCCCGGACGTCCCCGTTCCCCATGGAGCTCCAGACGTGGCCGACGCCCCGGTTCGAAACCGTTTCCAGTATCAGTTGTCCGTCGCGGCCCTGGTCGCCGCCCTCGCCGGCGGGCCGATCCTGCTGGGCTGCGGGATCTATCTGGCGACTCAGCCCGATGCCGCCGGCCAGGCAACCCTGGTCATCGCCGCGGCCCTCCTGCTGATGGTCGGCGGCGGTCTGGCTTACGGCATCTTCGGCGTGCTGCTGAAGGCCGAGGGCAACATCAACCGGATTCACCAGATCTCCCTGGACATCCACGATTCGCTGCGCCGTATCGAGCCGCTGGTCAGGACCACGGCCGAGAACAGCCAGATCTCTGATGCGGTCCGGGCCATCACTCACCGCGAGACCGAGCGCGACGCGCTGCGACAGGCCATCCGCGAGGAGATGTACCGCGGCGAGTGGGAGGCGGCCAACTACCTGATCAACGAGATCGAGCGGCGCTTCGGCTATCGCGAGGAGGCCGAAACGCTGCGCAAAGAGCTTGCCGGCCTGCGGGAAATGACCATCGAGGAGAAGATCAACGAGGCCGTCGCCCACATCGAGAAGCTCATGAACGAGCACCGCTGGGAGCGGGCCCGCGTCGAGATCGACCGGATGCTGCGGCTGTTCAGCCGCCACGAGCGCGTTGCCGCGCTGCCGGAGCTCTGGAACCGCCGGCGCGAGGAGCGCAAGCAGGAACTGCTGAACCTCTGGAAGCAGGCCCTGGAACGCAGCGCCATCGACGAGGGCATCGCCATCCTGGCCGAACTGGACCCCTATCTGAGCCGCGAGGAGGCTCAGGCTCTGCAGGACTCGGCCCGCGACGTCTTCAAGGCCCGCCTCCTCAACCTCGGCGTGAGGTTCAGTCTCGCCGTCTCGGAAAACCGCTGGCGCGACGCCCTGGAGACCGGCGTGCTGATCGTGCAGGAGTTCCCCAACAGCCGCATGGCCCAGGAGGTCAACCAGCGGATGGAAGCCCTGCGTCTGCGGGCCGGCTTCAAGGCCGATGCCGAGGTCATTCAGCAGAAGCGCACCACCGCGAGCTGAACGCCCACCCCGCCGTTCCGGCCGACGACCTCGGACACCATGGCGTCCGCCAGCGCGAAGACCCGCCGCGTCCGACACCGGCGCGACACAGCGGCACCGGTGCGTCGCCGTGACTCATGAGTGGCGGAACGGACATCCGACCACGCGGGCCTTGCCCGGCAGGTCGAAAGTGAGGCCCCCGTTCCCGCCGGCGGCGGAGCCTGATGGCAACCGGATGCCCCCCGGCGATGCGTGCACCTGCCGCCGGCAGGTCAGAACAGCCCCGCTCCGAACTCCTGATCTTCCTGGCCGGCTCGGGCTTCGGCAGGCTTGGGCGACTGGACGGCAGGCTCCTGTGGCCGTGCCGGCTCAGGCGGCGGAACGGCCTGACCACCGGAGCTCGCCGCCCGCGGACGGCCTTCCGCCGCATGCCCCCTTCGCCGCCGATGCGGCCTGCCGGCAGGAGCGGCTCTGCGCTCGACTGACGGCCTGTCGGCCCGCTCCGGCTCGCGCCGGTCGCCACGTCCCCGGGCGCTGCGCTTCAGATCCGCGATCAGCGCGTCGTAGTCACTGAAGCTGGCGTTCATGGCCTCGACATCCGCCGTGAAACCGCCCTTGCTTCCGGCCTGCGAACCGTCCGCCTGCAGGCTCGGGCCGGTGTCTTTCGCACGCGCGGGCCTCTGGACCGCCGGCGACAGGCCCTGCTCTTCCCCGGATGCGTTCATCTCGTCCAGGTCCTCGAAGGTTGCCGGCTTGTAACCCGGCAGTCTGGCCTGCTCGAGCTCCCGGTGGAAAGCCTCGACGAGGGCCTGTTGGAGGCGTTCGCGGCAACGGGCATTGACCGGGTGGGCAATGTCCGCGTGGAGTTTCACCCGACTCCGGCCTTCGGCGACGATCCGCTGCTCGGCCAACCTCGCCCCGCAGTCATTGCAGAACCTGGCCCGCAAATGGTTCTTGCCCCCGCAGCGCGGACAGCGATCGGCCAGCTTGCGAGACGGCATCGCCACGAACAGGCCATCGGTCCCCTCGATGATCTTGATGTCGCGAATCGCCAGCTCGCCATCGAAGGTCACACTGGCGAAGGCTCGCAGCTTCTCACGCGGGTTGTTGACCAGCCTGATCCGGATTTCCGTGATCTCCATAGGTGCACCTCCCGATGACACTGACCCACGCCCTGCTCAAGGCTGCTCAAGGCCGACCCCGCCCCCGTGACCGGCGACCGCCCGCGACCGGCTCACAGGAGGCGGCGGATCGTGAGCCCCTGCTCAATCGTGCGGACGACCTGGGTCCTGAGATTCAAGGCCGCGCGTGCCGCTGCGGCAAATCGATCGGCCTCCTCGGGGTCGTCAAAGGCGGTCATGAACGTCGAGCCGCTGCCCGACATCCGGACCTCCCTGCCGGCCAGGGATCCGGCCGCCCGCTGAATCTCGCCCAGCACGGGCCATATCCTGAAAGCCGGCTCTTCGAGCATGTTGAACGTCCGCGACATCCACTCCCGGGCGTCCGGGCACGGTTCCGGCAGGACCGGGTTTGCCTGCTTTTCCGAAGGAGGCCGCCAGGCCGCGTACACCCGGGCAGTGGAGACCTCAATTCCCGGCAGCAGCAGCACTACCGTACCGCTCCACCGGGCCGGTACTGGAGCCACGATCTCGCCCCGCCCGCGCATGACCACGCTGCCGGGGGCCATGAACAGGGGAACATCGCTGCCGACCTCCGCCCCCACCGCAGCCAGGCGTTCCTGTGTCAGCCCCAGACTCCAGATCGCGTTGAGGGCCACCAGCGTCGCCGCCGCATCCGCGCTCCCCCCGCCCAGGCCCCCGCCCACCGGGATCCGCTTGCACAGCCGGCATGACATGCCCCGGCCTACGCCGGTCGTCCGTCGCAGGGCCTGGGCAGCCCTCAGAACCAGGTTGTCCTGACCCCCGGGCAGGCCGTCGTTGTCACAATGCAGTTCCAGTTGCCCTGAGCCGCGGTCCTCGAACCAGAGCGCGTCGGCCAGGTCCAGCTTGGAAACCAGCGACTCGATGTCGTGGTAACCGTCGCTCCGTCGGCCAACCACCCGCAGGGTCCAGTTGACCTTGGCCGGCGCGGCGATCACCCATCCTGTCTGATCCATAGGCATCGCTCGGCCCGCCGGACCGATGCCGTCCCGCTCTTTCGGCTGCCGCCTGAATACGCCGGACTGCCCCCCAGGCCGCCCAGGCGCATGACGCGGCCTTGGCGACGGCCGAGCCGACCTTTCGGCCTCGAACCGGCTCGCCACGCCGTCAGGCAGCTGGAATGGTGAGAGGGTGAGACTACCGCAGGCCCCCCTCCGGCGTGTGTCTCCGGGGGAGCCCGGAAGAGCTGAGCGGCCGCAAAGCCACAGGTGCATCGCATCGGATCGGCCAATGGAGTCAGTCGTGACAACGCATCCGTGGTCCGAATGCATTCTAGTCCTGCCGGACCGGCTGTCAACCGACCGGAAATGCCGAGATTCTGGGACGTTGACGCCGACCAACGCCCTCTCGGCCGATCCGGGAAGGTTTTTTCTCATCCCGACCGGCGGCTCGACCCGATGCGTGCTATGTATCGAAGAACAGCAGTCTGTCCGCAACCGGGCGAGGTACAATGTCCGTCACGCTCATCTGTCCGAACCTCAAGTGCCGCACCATCCTTCAAGTGCCGGACTCCACGCGCGGCAAGAAAGTCCGCTGCAGCCGCTGCGGCCGGGACTTCATGGTTCCCGCCCCCAAGACCCCCGCCACCAAAGGCCCTGCCGAGGCGCCGGCCCCCAAGCTCAAGTAAACCGCTGATAACCCCCTCTATCGGTAGGACGACCGTTGGCCGACCCGTTCGGCGGGTTTCGCCAAGTCTTCGTCAATCCTGAACTTCTGAGCGGATACCCGAAAACGCTTAAGCCCTGGGCGTGGTTCTCGGCCCGGCGATGGTTTGCGGCTTATCCACTTTTACGCCATCTTGTCGCCCTGGATTGAAAGCGAGAACGAACGGCGGTAATAAAGCAACAGCCCGGTATTCGTCCTGGTGGTGTACCGCCGGCGACAGCGGGCCTTCCGCAAAGTTTTATAAGAAAGAAACTTGAGAACGTTCGTGATCCGAAGCACGGGCGATGCCCAAACAATGCCCGGCGACCCCGTCGCGATGTCGGTCGGGACCTCACATCCTGCCGCACGCCACGTGACTGTGAATCTGGAGTAAAAGCTGTTGCCTGGCGAGGCATTTTCAGGCATACTCAGGGGGATAAATCGGTCCAACGAGAGCGGAGTGAGGAATCCAGCCGCTTGCGGCAGACAACTCGACGCGAGCCGCGCAGCCTGCCATCCGCACAAGCGTGCAGGAGAAAGGCGTGACGGGCACCATTCGATTCTACCTGCCGAAGACCCGCCAGGGGATAGTGCAGACGGAAGACGGACATGACCTGCTCTTCCTTCTCAGCAGGGACGATCTGGATCTCCAGGGCGGCGATGTCGTCGATTTCCAGGCCGTGCCGGGCCGGCCCATGGTTCTCCAGGACATGACGGTGCGTCGCCGCTGGGCGGAGGCTCTGGTCAACGAGTTCCGCCCGCTGGTCAACGAGTTTCACAACACCGTCCGCATCAGGGCCTGATCGTCGTTCACGTGTTCTGGAACGGGGTGGCCGCGTCCCCCCGGCCGCACGCCCGCGGGCGACTTTTTGCGATCCCCGGGCCGGTATATATACTGCTGCCGGCATGCACGACGCCCCACCCAGGCAGGTTTCCCGGGTCCGCACGATCCTGTCGGTTCCACGGCTGTGGATTGCGGCGGTTCTGGCGATCTGCGGCTGTTCGGGCGTCGGAGAGGTCGTCGATCCCTTCAACGTGCTGGGGCTCGCCCGCCCGCCCGTGCGGATCGGGGTGACCACGCTGGATCTGGCCCCGCCGCCGCTCATGTTGCCCAAACGCACGTTGTTCCAGCAGGATCTGGCCTTTCACCTGGACGAACCGGTGGCGTTCGAACTGCTCACCGCCCGGCAGGTCCGGGTTCACCTGGGCACGGGGCGGGTCAAGTTCGCGATGCTGACGCCGGCCGACTACATGCACATCGCGCCGGCGGGCACTTCGAGGATCCTGGCCGTTCCGAAGAACCGCCATGGCGACGTATTCCGTCGCGGGCTGATCATCACCGCGAAGAACTCGCCGGTTCAGCAGCTGTCCGACGCTCGCAAGCGACGTTTCCACCGTATGCCCGCGGGTGACGACCTCAACGATGCCGCCCTGGCCGCGCTGATCGAGGCCGGCGTGACCGTCGCGGACCTGGACAAGGGTATCCTCGGCCTGGAACTCGACACCTCGCACATCAGCTCGCTGGAAGTGGCCAAGAGCGTGGCGATGGAAGCCGCCGACGGCGCGGTGGGCGTCATCGATGAGCACGACTACAACGCCTGGCCCAAAACCGGCGGCAGCCTGATTCTGCTGCTGCCCTCCCAGGATCAGGTGCGGGTCATCGCCACCACGGTGCGCGTGCCGTCGGGTCCCTTCGTGGTCTCGGTCCACACGCCCGAGGAGACCACCAACAAGGTCCGCGACTACTTGTTCAATGTCGCGGCCCGCAACAAGTTCGTGCTGGAGGCCATGGACTGCACCGGCTTTGCCGAGCCAATCCCGGTCGAGGAATACGAGCCGTACTTCGCCGCTTATCGCCGCCTGCACCCGGAGGCCGCATCGCAGCCGGAGCAGGACGAGCCGCCCTCCGAGAGCGAGCCGGCGACCCTGTCGGCTATCTGATCTCTTTTTCCTGTTTCCATCCGCCGACGGACCGGCACCGTGTCCGGCCGTGCCGTGCCTCGGCTCGACGACGCCCTCCTGCCAGCTGTGATGGACCGATCGCCCTGAGCCTGCCGGCCCCGTCAGGCCGCGGTCGTGGAGCCGTGGCCGGCCTGCCGGACCGACCAGATCCGCCCGCGGGCGACAAGACCTGCCGGCACGGTGGTCTGCACGTCCTTGACGGAAACAGCGAGCCCGAGGGCAGCGGCCGCCTCGGGAAAACCGTCGGCCGCCGAGCGGTTGGGGTCGGCTACCAGGGCCACTCCGCGGGGGCGCAGCGCCGCGGCGATCCAGCCGGCGACCGGCTCGACCTTGCGCCGCTCGTAGAGCAGATCCGCGGCGAACACGGCGTCATAAGCCGCCTGCGGAGCCGGCTCGCGGTAATCGATCCGCTGCGTCTGCCGCAGACGGAGGCCGTTCAAAGCCGCGTTGCGTGCCGCGAAGGCCAGGGCATCGGCGTCGTAGTCCCCGGCGGTCACCGACCAGCCCCGCGCGGCCGCGGCCAGCGACACCAGTCCCAGCCCGCAGCCCAGTTCGACGGCCGCCCGACCGCCCCCGGGCCCGGAATTGAGGATCTCCTCGGCCAGCATGGCCGAGGAAGGCCAGGGCTGAGCCCAATACGGCATAGACTCGTCGCGGGCGAATCGCTCGGCGGTGATCGGCAGGTCCAGAATCGCGTCGATGTTGTCGGGCCACTCGAGCACGAAGGCGTGCCCGGCGATGTGCCAGGTTTCACGCCGCAGAGAGTAGCCGCGGAACACTGCTCGATCGCCGTTGCCGGACATGTGGCCGCCTCCGCCCGGGCCGCTTTCGACCGCCGACCCGGATCGTCCTGATGCGGGCCTGCGTGCCGGGCATCTGTGGGATCGCCCGGCGAGCCGATATGATAGCGTTCCAGGGTGCCATGAGCCTCAACCTCCCCTACGCCAGCGCCGACCTGGCCCGCGAAGGGCCCTACTATCTGCAGACCTTCGACCGGCTCTGGGCCCCGCGCATCTGCGGCTGGGTCGCCCACGACGCCGAACTGTTCTGGCTGGCTCCCAAGACGTTCCCGCCGCTCACCGCCGCGAAGGTCGTCGCCTGGGCGGGCGCCGACGGCACGCCCTGCCTGTTCATGCGCGACGGAACCGACGGCCCGCTGGGGTACCTGGAAGTGAACCCCATGCCGCTGGAGCCCGGCCACCTGTGGCTGGGGCACTGCCTGCTGAATCCCGACCATCGCGGCATCGGCCTGGGGCAACGGATGGTCCGTCTGGCGCTGCAGTTCGCGTTCGATCGCCGCCGGGCGGACCGTATCAGCCTGGTGGTGTTTCCCGAGAATACCGCCGCCGTGTGCTGCTACCGGAACGTCGGCTTCGTGGACGTGCGTAACCAGGTGAAATACTTCCACACCACCGGCCGCCGGCATGTGATGCTTGAAATGACCATCGACAGGACCGCGTTCGGGCAACGCACGGCCCAGCCGGACCCCATCCGCCGACCGGACCATTGAACGCCCCCGAAGGCCGGTCGTAGGGATTCATCGCCGGGCGATCATCCCCGCCTGCGCGGATTCCGCCGTAGAAGGCGCATTTTCTGCCGATTCCGTTCTCGCCGCCGATCGGCAGGCGCCTACCGCCTGGTCGAGCCGGAGGAACCGCTGGAAGTCTGCTTCCCGTCGCCGGCCTGCTCGATGGCCGCGACCAGCCCGTCGATGACGCCGCCGAGGATCGTCTTGACCCCGCTGCCGATCGCGCTGGTGGCCTCGGCTCGAAACGCGGCCTGGGCATTGCTGTCGCAGCTCAGGCCCATGCTGCAAACCGACAGCCCGGCGACCAGTACAGCGGCCACCCGCCGCCTCGCCGCCCGGTCCGTGATGGTGGCTCTGACCCCGTTCATATTCGCGGCACTCCCGTCCGGGCCGGTGAACCGCCCAGCCCCGTCAGCATATCGGCAGGACCCGCCCGGCCGGTTCAAGCAGGGCGGCCGAACCTACGGACACTCCGGCGGAGATCGCCGAGGAGGGCGCAGGACTTGCGCCGCGCGGGTCCCCGGCGGCGACCCGCTCGCAGCGCTTCAGCAGACTCATCCCGCAGTATAGCAGCAGCACCACCAGCACGCCCCGCAAGGCCCGGCGCGGAAGCACATGGGTCAGCCGCGCCCCCCAGTAGCCCCCGACCATGGCCGTGGGGATCAGAACGCACGCCAGCTGCAACGAACGCATGACCTCCAGCCCCGCCCGGGCGTTGGCGAGGTTCTTGTAGATCGCGCCGACCAGGCTGACGACAATGATCGTGGCGGCCGAGTTGGCGATCGCCCGCCGCAGCGGAATCCGCAGCACCAGCTGCTGCAGCGGCACGGCCAGTACCCCCCCGCCCACGCCCAGCAGGCCGGCAATCAGCCCCGTGGGCAGGCCGACCAGCAGGGTCGTGCGCCACCACGGCAGCCCGGCGGCGACGTCCTCGCGCATCTCCGGCAGCACCCGCCCGCTGCCCAGCCGGTACAGGTTGTAAGCCGCCTCGTAGAGCAGGAACACGCCGAAGGCCCGCGCTAACCGGATCTCGTCGGCCCCATGAAACCAGCGGCTGTCGCTGATCCACACGCCCAGCAGCACCCCCAGCAGCGCCGCCGGAATCGTCGCCCGCACCACCGGCCGGAGGATCACCCCGGCGCGCCGATGCTGGACCACCGACGGCACCACCACGAAGAGGTTCACGATCATCGCCGCGCCCTGGTAGATGTGCTGGGCAGGCCCCAGCAGGATGTGCATCGCCGGGATCATGATCACGCTGCCGCCGATGCCCAGGCAGCCGCCCAGAAGCCCGGCCGCCAGGCCTGTCAGAACCAGCGCGAGGTACTCCAACGGATTGTCCCTCCCAGGGTGCTCCGGCGATCGCCGGATACCCCGGCACCGGGACGGGCGACCCCGGCCCCGGATCGCCGGAGCGGCTGGGGGCCGCCGAAACCGCCGCCGGCGCCGGAGCCCGCGGGCCAAGAATACCGCTCCCGGACATCCAGGCAAAAGGCCGTCGCCCAGGGGGCTGTGCCCCCGCGCGGGCATCAGCCTGCCCAAGGCCGCCGGCGACGCTCATTGCACCCGGCCCGCCGGCGGGTACGCTATGGACCGGGACGCCACCCATCGTCGTCCCGAGGGAGGTTGACATGCCCGAGATCCGCTCGAGAAGACGGGAACTGCTGGCTGCCGGAACAGCGACGGCCGCAGGCCTGGCGTTGGGCCCTTCGGCGTTTCCGCAGACCACCCGGCCGTCGACCGCCGGATTGCGCGTCGGCATCTGCGACTGGGCTTTGGGGCTTCAGGACCCTTCGGCGCTGGAGGTCGCCGGCCGGGCCGGCCTGAACGGCCTTGAGATCAGCATGGGGACGCAGGAGAACAACCTGTGGCTGCGCCGGCCCGACGTCCGGGAGCAGTACCTGCGCGCCGCACGCGAGGCGGGCGTGCAGATCCCCTCGATGGCCTGTATCGAGCTGAACAACGTCGCGCTGATGTCCGAGCCCCGGGCGGCGATGTGGCTGCTGGACACCATCGAGGCCGCCGGCGAGATGAAGATCCCGGTGATCCTGGTGCCGTTCTTTCATCAGGGCGAGCTCAAGCGCGAAAACCGCGAAGACATGCGCCGCGTGACCGAGGTTCTGGTCGAGCTGGCCCCGCGAGCCGTGAAAGCGGGTGTGACGCTGGGGCTGGAGAGTTATCTTTCGGCTGAAGCGCACATGGAGATCCTGGACGCGGTGAAGTCGCCGGCGGTCAAGGTCTACTACGACGCCTACAACGCCGCCAACGCCGGCCACGACCCGGCCGCCGAGATCCGCGCCCTGGGCGTCGATCGCATCTGCCAGATCCACTTCAAGGACTATCCGCGGCTGGAGGCCGGCGACGGCAAGGTCGACTGGCCGAAAGTGTCCCGGGCCCTCCGCGATATCGGATACCGGGGCTGGATCGTTCTGGAAACGCCGTGCCCGACGGGCGACAGGGTCGCCGACACGGCCGCGAACCTGGCGTTTGTGCGGCGGCTGTTCGCCTGAGGCCGCGGCGGACCCCGTCCGCGCGGCTCGGGGCACCGGCGCGATCAGACGCACGAGCCGTGCGGATGCCGGCGCCCGCGGCCGGCCGACCGGGCTGATGCTTCCCGCGGTGTTTCGCCGCACATGGGGGTCAGGGGCGCGACTCGAGCTGTTTGCGGCGATCGGTGGCCGGCGGAAGGTGGGCAACGGGGGCAGTCACGACCGCCGGGTCGCTTCGGCGGTCCGCGTCGTGCAACCGGCCCGGGGGCATCTCGACCGGGGCGGGCATGATCCGGTTGACACCCTCGTCCTCGGCGGCCGTCCCGCCCAAGCGGTGCCCCAGCCAGGTGGTCAGCGAGACGTAGAAGTAGCCCACCATGAACAGGCACAGGAAGGGCAGGCCGATGGTGATCTTGCGGCTCAGCAGGCACAGAACCAGGCAGCTGAGAAGGTAGAGCCCGACGCCGAACTCGATGAACGGCTGGATGCGCGGTCGACGGCGTCGCGGCCGTTCGGGTCGCCAGGCGGTCTGGGCATCCGTCACGCCGAACTTGGGGGTGCGTACGAATTCGCCGCCGGATCCGAAGAAGCCGTCGAGCACCGCCCGCGCGTTGTTGAGGGCGATGCCGATGCCCAGCGACATGAGAAAGGGCACGTACTTGAGGCTGTCGCGCCAGCTGCGAAACAGCTCGCGCTGACTGGCAATGTAGAACGTGGCCGCCGAGCAGGTGGCGGCCAGCAAGATGGACAGGTCCAGCAGATAGCGCAGCGGCCCCTCGCCGAAGACGTGGAGCTTGATGTAGACCACCGGATAGAGCATGATCGTCAGAAGCACGACATAGATGTAGACGGTGCAGCTGGTCAGGTGGAAGAAAGCCTCGATCTTGATCCGTCCGGGAAGGTTCGACCTCAGAATGCTGGGCAGGAGCTTGCGGCAGGTCTGAGCCCCGCCCTTGGCCCAGCGGTACTGCTGCTGCTTGAAGGCCTCCATGTCGGGGGGCAGCTCGGCCGGAGTGGTCGTGTCGGGCAGGAAGACGAACCGCCAGCCCTTCATCTGCGCGCGGTAGGACAGATCCAGGTCCTCGGTGAGCGTATCGTGCTGCCAGCCGCCGGCGTCCTCGATGCAGCGGCGTCGCCAGATGCCGGCGGTGCCGTTGAAGCTCATGAACCGCCCGGAGCGGTTGCGGGCCGCGTGCTCAATGACGAAATGACCGTCCAGGAGGATCGCCTGGGTGCGGGTGAGCAGGGACTGGTCGCGGTTGAGGTGTTCCCAGCGGGCCTGCACCATGCCGACCGCAGGATCGGTGAAATGGTGGATCGCGCGCATCAGGATATCCCGCGGCGGAATGAAATCGGCGTCGAAAATGAGGATGAACTCGCCGCGCGCGGTCCGCAGGCCGTTGGCCAGGGCTCCGGCCTTGTAGCCGCTGCGGTCCTCGCGGTGGATCAGCACGATGTCCACGCCGCGTTCGCTCCACTCCCGGACGGCCTCGGCAACGATGGCCGTGGTCCGGTCGGTGGAGTCGTCGAGCACCTGGATGTCCAGCAGGTCCCGCGGGTAATCGATCCGGCAGGTGGCCTCGATGAGCCTTCGCGCGACCGCCGACTCGTTGTACATCGGCAGCTGGATGGTGACGCGCGGCAGGTTCAGGAAGCAGGCTTTCACCTCCGGGACGTTGCGGCGATACTTGTAATAGAGATGCACCAGCGTGTAGCGGTGCAGGCCGTAGAAGCTCACCAGCAGGATGATCGAGAAGTAGAAGCCCAAGAAGCCCCAGACCGGGGCCGAGTGGGCCTCGAATATGGGCGATCCGGCGGCCTGGGCGATCATTCCGGGCTGCACGAGACTGGACATCGCCTTGATCGGCTCCTGTTCCCGAAGCCTGGATCATCCCGACTGCGGGCGGCCAAGTCAAGCCGGCGACGTCGCCAGAGCGTCGCGAATACGCCGCTGCAGCTCCTCGGCCCGGCCCGGAGGATAACTGGAGGCGTTCCAGCGATAGCCCAGGCCGTCGCCGTCATGGCGGGGAATGATATGGAAATGGACGTGCCCGACCACCTGGCCGGCCGTGCGGTCGTTGTTCTGCAGGAGATTGTAGCCGGGCGCGCCGGTGACGCGGAGCACGGCGCGGGCCAGGTCCGGGAGGCATCGGGCCAGATCGCCTGCCAGGTCCGGCGGCATCTGCTCCAGGCGGGCGTAATGCTCGCGCGGGATGACCAGGAGGTGACCCTCGGCCAGCGGTCCGATATCCAGGAAGGCCAGAACGCGGTCGTTCTCGAAGACCCGCGCGGCGGGAATCGCGCCGGCCACGATCCTGCAGAACACGCAATCCGGGTCCGTCTGCATGGTCTTGCGGCCTCCTGCAGGCCCGCGGGACCGGGGCCGGCGCGCCGGGACGGCCCCGCGCAGGGCATCATGATTCCGCATCGGCCGCGGGCGCTTCGGTCCCGGCCGCGGCCCCTCCAGCGGAGCGTCGCGCCGCGGCTTTCTTGATGGCCTTGGCCGCGAAGGCGTAACGTCGCTCGACGCGCCGCTGCCGGGCGGTCTTCCCGGGCCTGACAACCGTGCCGGGCGACTCTTCCTCCCCGACCAGCTGCAGCACGGCCATCGGGGCGCTGTCGCAGGCCTTTCGCGGGTTGAGTTTGATGACCCGGGTGTAGCCTCCGGGTCGGGACTCGAAGCGAGCCGCGACGTTGTCGATCAGCTGGTGAACCACGGACAGCGTGGTGAACTTCTGGCCGCCGCGAGCCTGACCGTGGCGATAGCGCCTCCCGCTGCGGGACCGGCGGACGCGCCGTCGGGCCGCGTCGGACATGTCTTCGTACTGCTCCTGGAACTCGGCGGGGATGATCGCCCGGTCGCCCATCAGCGCGATCAGGCGCTGGCGGGCCGCGAGGCTGCCTCCGCGGGCCACGCGGGCCAGCGTGATCAGCCGCTCGACGAACGGGCGCACGTCCTTGGCCTTGGCCAGGGTCGTGCGGATCTGGCCGTGTTCGAAAAGGCTCTGAGCCATGTTCCGGCGCAGCGCGAGGCGGTGCTCGCGGGTACGGTTCAACTTGCGATGTGCGACAAGGTGCCTCATCTCAACGCTCCATGATCACCGGGCCGCGGCTGTACACCCGACCCGTCCACATGCTCTGCCGTGCGGTCCGCCGGGACCGCCTCCTCAGCCGAGGCTCGCGTCGGCCGGCATCGCGTCCGCCCCGCCGACGCCGGCGCGGCTGGAATCCTCGGTCGATCCGCCCGCGGAGACCTGGGTCTCGGCGGCGGGCGGCTCGCCCTCGCCGAAGGTCATTCCCAGGCTCAGGCCCAGGTCCGCGAGCTTGCGCTTCACCTCCCGCAGAGAGGTCCGGCCGAAGCTGCGAACCTTCAGCAGGTCGCTCTCGGTCATGCGGACCAGGTCGCCGACGGACTGGACCTTGGCCGACTCGAGGCAGTTGCTGGCCCGGACGGAGAGGTCCAGCTGGGCGATCGGCATGGACAGGCGGGCCTGCAGGTCCTTGTCGAGCATGGACTCGCCGGTTTCGGCAGCCGCCGAGGTTTCACTGACCACCTGCTCGCCGAGTTCCTGGTACTGGATGAAGGGGTTCAGGTGCTTGCGCAGAATCTTGGCCGCCTCGACCAGGGCCTCCTGGGGCTCGATGGTGCCCTTGGTCCAGATTTCGAGAATCAGCCGGTCGTAGTTGGTGCGCTGCCCGACGCGGGTCTCCTCGGTCTTGTAGCGAACGCGGGTGACCGGCGAGAACACCGAATCGACCGCGATGATGCCCAGTTCGTCGGTGGCGGACTGATTCTCTTCGCTGGTGCGGTAGCCGCGGCCGGTACCGACCCAGAAATCGATGGCCAGTTCGACCTCCGAAGTCAGCGTGGCAATGAGTTGTCCGGGGTTGATGATGGTCACGGCCGCCTCGGCCTCGATGTCCCTGGCGAAAACCTCGCAAGGACCGCGTTTGACCAGCCGCATGGTCCGCTCGCCCTCGCCGTCGACGCGGAGGATGAGGCTCTTGATGTTGAGGATGATGTCGGCGACGTCCTCCTGGACGCCCGGCAGGCTCATGAACTCGTGGGAGGCGCCGGCGATGCGCACCTTGGTCACCGCCGCCCCCTCGAGGCTGGACAGCAGCACGCGGCGGAGGCTGTTTCCGATCGTCGTCCCGAAGCCGCGCTCGAACGGCTCGATGATGAACCGCCCGTAGGTTCCCGTGCTGATCGTGTCGTCCCGCTCAACCTGGGTCGGCAATTCGAGGCCGCGCCACCTGACTCGCATCGGCATTCCTCCACTTGGCATGCACCCGCGCACGCAGGGGGCGTCGTCAAGGCCGGACGGACCCCGTTTCATCGGGGTTCCGCGACCTCCGCGCGTCGCCGGGCACGCGGGCTCGCCTTCCAGCTGTGTTCACCGCACGGGTCCGGCCGCCGCCGCCGCGCGGGCATTCGTTCCTCTCGGGCCCGCCGATCCGGATCGCCCGGCGGACCTCCGCGGAACCCCGGGGGCCGTCAGGATCCCGCACGTCTCACACACGCCGCTTCTTGGGCGGCCGGCAGCCGTTATGCGGCAGCGGCGTCACGTCCTCGATGGACTGCACTCTCAATCCCGCGGCCTGCAGGGCGGTCACCGCCGACTCCCGCCCGGGGCCGGGGCCCTTAACGCGGATCTCGATCTCCCGCAAACCGAATTTCCTGGCCGCCTGGGCGGCCCGCTCGGCCGCCCGGGTCGCGGCGAACGGGGTGCTCTTGCGCGTGCCCTTGAAGCCCACGGTTCCCGCCGACGCCCAGGTCAGCACCTCGCCCCCCGTATCGGTGATGGTGATCAGGGTGTTGTTGAAGGTCGCCTTGATGTGGGCGATCCCCCGGGTGACGCTGCGCCGGACCTTCTTCTTGCCGCTCTTAGCCACGGTGCATCTCCTTCACGCCCTTCTTGCCGGCCACGGTCTTCTTGGGGCCCTTGCGCGTCCGGGCGTTGGACCGGGTGCGCTGTCCGCGGACCGGCAGGCCGCGCCGATGCCGGAGACCCCGGTAGCAGCCGATGTCGCGCAGGCGGGCGATATTCTGCTGTACCATCCGCCGCAACTGGCCCTCGACGGTATAGCTGCGACTGATGATGTTCGCGATCCGGGCGACCTCGTCCTCGGTCAGGTCCTTGGCCTTCACGCCGCCGTCGATCCCCGCCTCCTTGAGCACCTGGGAGGCGATGTACGGCCCGATGCCGTAAATATAGCGCAGCGCATACTCGATGCGCTTGTCGTTGGGAACGTCGACACCCGCGATGCGTGGCACTTCGCCACTCCTTTCCGCGTATGGCGGCCCCGGGGGCGGCTCTCCGGTCCCATGCCCCCGTTGTCCGCCCGCCAGCCCTTGTGACTATCCTGAGCCCCCGGTCCCGTGCGTCCTCCAGCCGGCCCGGACGGCGATCAGCCCTGGCGCTGCTTGTGCCGCGGGTTGGTGCAGATCACCCGGATCACGCCCCTGCGACGGATGATCTTGCAGTTCTCGCAGATCCGTCGAACACTGCTGCGCACTTTCATGACACCGTCCTCGCCCGAAGCCGCCGCCCGGCCGGACCGGCAGGTCGCCGGCCTCGCCGCGAACGATCATCCGCTCCGCCCGGCCCGCCTTGCCCCCTCAGCGCCCGTCGGTGAGGACGTCGGCACCGGCATCCGTCACCGCGATGGTGTGCTCGAAATGGGCGGCGTACCGTCCGTCGGCGGTCACCACGGGCCAGTTGGTCCCGTCGGCGTACTGGACGCCGGCCGAGCCCATGTTGACCATCGGCTCCA
Organism: uncultured Phycisphaerae bacterium; assembly: GCA_938005315.1. Classification (GTDB taxonomy): domain Bacteria; phylum Planctomycetota; class Phycisphaerae; order UBA1845; family PWPN01; genus CALLOB01. The sequence goes on along the minus strand of CALLOB010000119.1, from coordinate 20,860 downwards.
CGGCCAGCACCATGCCGGCCTGGAGCATGAAATCCTGCCGACGATCCACATAGTTGGGGATCTTCGGCTCCTCGTGCATCTCCCGTCCGATCCCGTGCCCCACAAACTCGCGGACTACGGAAAAGCCCGCAGCCTCGACGTGGGCCTGCATCGCCCCGGCGATCTCGCTCCACCAGCGCCGGGGCCGTATGCCCTCCACCGCGATCCACAGGGCCTCCTCGGTCACCTCCAGCAGCCGGCGCACCTCCGGAGCGACCGTCCCGACGCACAACGTGGTCGCGCTGTCGCCGCAGTAGCCGTCCAGGCGGACGCCGCAGTCCACGCTGACCACGTCGCCGCTCTGCAGCGTCCGCTCCGACGGAATGCCGTGCACCACCACATCGTTCACGCTCGTGCACAGCGCCGCCGGAAACGGGAATGCGGTCTGCCGCGTCTGCACGCCCTTGAACAGCGGCTCGGCCCCGGCTTCCCGGATCATGGCCTCGGCCACGGCGTTCATCTCGGCCGTGCTCACGCCCGGCTCTGCCATCTGGGCCACCCGCCGGAGCACGGCGTATACGACGCGACCCGCCCGACGGATCTTCTCGACCTCCTCTGGGCTCTTCAGCCTGGCGGTCCGTGGTCTTCGCATCATGTCCGCCGCGCAAGGGCCGTCAGCCGACGCGGGCGCGAACCACGTCGCGGCATCGCTCGAAGACCGCGTCCACGTCCAGCGTCCCGTCGACCTCCGTCATCAGGCCCCGGGCACGGTAATACTCCTCCAGGGGCCGGGTCTGGGCGTGATAGGCCGCCAGCCGCTGGCTGACCACCTCGGCGGTGTCGTCGGTCCGGTGGGCCAGCGCCGCGCCGTCGCGGTCGCAGACGCCCTCCACCTTCGGGGGCATGGTGACCACATGATACACCGCCCCGCAGGCCGGGCACGAGCGCCGCCCGGTGATGCGGTCCACGATCGACTCGTCCGGCACGACCAGGGACACCACCAGGTCCACCTTCTTGCCAGCCCGCCGCAGGGCGGCGTCCAGGGCCTCGGCCTGGGGCTGGGTCCGGGGGAAGCCATCCAGCAGCACGCCGGCGGGCCTGGCCGGCTGCAGGATCCGACCCAGGACGACCTGGACGATGATCTCGTCGGGCACCAGCGCGCCGGCGTCCATGTACCCGGCCACCCGCCGACCCAGTTCCGTCCCGCTCTTGCGCTCCGCCCGGAGCAGGTCGCCGCTGGACAGGTGCTGCAGCCCGAAGGCCTCGGCCAGCCGCACGGCCTGCGTGCCCTTGCCGGCTCCGGGCGGTCCCAGAAGGATCAGGATCATCGACTCGTCCCTCGTGCCGCACCCGCAGCAGCGTCCGTCCGCTACTGATTGCCCAGGAAGCCCTTGTAGTTCCGCATCACGAGATTGGCCTCGATCCGCTGGACCAGATCCAGAGCCACGCTCACCACGATCAGCAGGCCCGTCCCTCCCAGGAAGGACGAGATGCTGTACGGGATGTTCATCTTGGTCGCCACCACCGTCGGAATGATCGCGATCAGCGCCAGGAACGACGCACCGACGTAGGTGATGCGCGTCATGACCCGCTCCAGGTAGTCGGCCGTCCGCTTGCCCGGTCTCAAGCCGGGAATGAAGCTGCCGTAATCCCGCAGGTTGTTGGCCATCTCCTTCGGCTGGAACTGCACCGCCGTCCAGAAGTAGGCGAAGAAGTACACCATGCCCACGTAACAGACCACGTAGATGTAGCTGTCGTGGTGGAAGGCGTTCTCCAGGAACTTGAAGAACCCCCCGACCCGGGTCATGCCAAACCCGCTGGCCAGGTAGCTGAAGATGATGCTCGGGAAGATCAGCAGCGAGCTGGCGAAGATGATCGGCATCACGCCGCCGTGGTTCACCCGCAGGGGCAGGTACTGCCGCTGGCCGCCGAGCACGCGCCGCCCGCGGGTGTGCTTGGCCTGCTGGATCGGGATCCGCCGCTGGGCCTGGGTGATCAGGATCGTCCCGGCAACCACGCCCACGAAGGCGACGATCAGGAAGAGGATCTCCGCCGCCCCCAGGGTCGCGCCCGAAGCGGAGGCCCCGCCCTGGAAGTCCGCCCGGTTGATCACGTCGAGGACCGCGTTGGGCATCCGCGCGACGATGCCGGCCATGATGATCAGGCTGATGCCGTTGCCGATGCCGTACTCGTCGATCTGCTCGCCCAGCCACATCAGGAAGATGGTCCCGGTGGTCAGGGCCATGATGCCCATCATCCAGAAGGCGGCGCTGTCGCGGAAGTCCGGGTAGACATAATGCTGATCGACCATGTATTTGATCCAGAAGACCCCCTGGATGAGGCAGAGCCCCACGGTCGCGTACCGGGTGTACTCCTGGATCTTCTTGCGGCCGCTCTCCCCCTCGCGCTGGAGCTTCTCCAGTGCCGGCCAGACCGTGGCCAGCAGCTGGAAGATGATCGATGCGGAGATATACGGCATGATGCCCAGGCCGAAGATGGTGCTCTGCTGCAGGTCTCCGCCGGTGAACAGCGAAAAGGCCGCCGCCAGCTGGCCGAAGCCGCCGGAGCTGCCCTGCCGCTTGATCGCGTCGGCCATGCCGGTCTGGTCGATGCCCGGCAGCGGCAGGTGGAAGCCCAGCCGGTAGATCACCAGGAGGAACAGCGTGAAGAAGATCTTCTTGCGCAGCTCCGGGATCCGGAAAATATTGGCAAGCGTGCTGAACATCGCACTGGTCCCCGGCCCCTGTGGGCCCTGCCGCCCGCGGCGCAGGCCGCGCGTCGCTCTCCGGCTCAGTCGGTGGCCTTGATCTGTCCCCCGGCGGCCTCGATCTTCCGGGCCGCAGTCGCGCTGAACCGCGTCGCCTCCACGATCAGCCTCCTGGTCAGCTCCCCGTCGCCCAGGATTTTGACCGGCCCGACGGCGCTGCGGATCAGCCCCGCGGCGGCCAGCGCCGCCGGGGTCACCCGGTCGCCGTCCTTGAACGCCGCGTCCAGGGCGGCGACGTTGACCACCTGATACTCGGTCCGGAAGCCGGCGTTGCTGAAACCGCGCTTCGGCAGCCTGCGGAACAGGGGCATCTGCCCGCCTTCCCGAAGATGGCTGGGGAAGTTCGAGCCGTGCTGGCCCATGCCCTTGTGCCCGCGACCGGCGGTCTTGCCGTTACCCGAGCCGATGCCGCGTCCAACGCGCTTACGCGGGCGGTTCCTGCATCCCCGAGCGGTCACATCTGAAATCATCATCGACGATGCTCTCCACCGGCCGCGCCGTCAGCCCGGGGCTACTTGCCGCAGCTTTTCGATCTGCTCGCGCGACCGCATCTGCCTGAGCCCCGCCAGGGCGGCCTTCACCAGGTTCTTGGGGCTGGTCGATCCGTGAACCTTGGTCAACACGTCCTTGACGCCCGCCATTTCCATCACCGCCCGGACGCTGGCCCCGGCGATCACGCCGGTGCCCCTGTTGGCCGGCTGCAGCAGCACCTTGCTGGCCCGGTACTTGGCCATGACCCGGTGCGGCACGGTGGTGCCATGGAGGCAGACCCGCTCAACGTTGCGACGCGCCGCCTTGACGGCCTTCTCGACCGCCGCGGGAACCTCGTTGGCCTTGCCGTAGCCGACGCCCACCTGGCCGTTGCGATCGCCGACCACCACCAGGGCGCCGAAACTGAAGCGGCGACCGCCCTTGACCACGGTCGCACAGCGGTAGACCCGGACCACGGTCTCCTCGAACCCGCCGGCGTCGGCCTCGGGCTCGGGCTCTCCCTGGCTCCGACGTCCGCCCCGACCTCCGGGGCCTCGCCCTGCCTGCCTGCGTCCCCAGCCGGGCCGGCCCCCACGATCGCCCGCATCGCGGCGACCGCCGGCGGACGACGCCTGGGCCGACGACTGCTCGGCCGCGGCGGACTCCGGCGCCGGAGTCTCGGGAGCCGGCGACTCGCCCTGCGTCGGATGAATGCTTTCGTCGGTCATACGCACCTCGAATATCCAGCAGACCGCGGCCGGCTCGCCGCGTCTTCCGCCACCGCTCAGAACTTCAATCCCGCCTCTCGAGCCGCGTCGGCCAAAGCCTTGATCCGTCCGTGATAGCGGTAGCCGTTGCGGTCGAAAGCGACCCGCTCGATGCCTTTGGCCCGGGCTTTCTCGCCGAGGATCTTTCCAATGGCCGCCGCCATGGCCCGGTTACCCCCGTGGGGAGACCGGGCCCGGAAATCCTTGTCGGTCGAGCCGGCCGAGACCAACGTCGTCCCGGCCTGGTCGTCGATGACCTGGGCGTAAATGTGCTTGAGGCTGCGGAACACGGTCAACCGGGGGCACTCGGGGGTGCCGAAGATCCGGCCCCGGACCCGTCGCTTGCGTCGTCGGCGCCGTTCGGTCTTGATTGCGGTTTCACTCATGCTCTCACCACGATCTCAGGCGACCCGGAGCTCAGCGGCGACGCGCCCCGCCGGTCGCCTCGCCGGCGGGGTGCAGCCCTCGGGGCCGGCACCGCTGGTGCCCGATCCACCACTATCATCCGCCGCCGCCGGCGAAGGCCTTGCCCTGCTTGCGCTTGACCACCTCGCCGGCATAGCGGATTCCCTTTCCCTGATACGGCTCGGGCGGGCGAATCTTTCTCAGCTCGGCGGCAAACTGCCCGACAACCTGCCGGTCGGCGCCGCTGACGGTGAGCCGGGCCGGCTCGGTGTTGCCGCGGGCCTGGGGAACCTCCACGGTCACGGTCAGGCCCTCAGGGATGTCGATCACGAACTGCGCTTCCCGGGGCTTCCCGTCGCGGTCCACGCCCCGCCCCATGTAGCCGCAGTTCAGGAGCAACTTGCGCCCCTTGAGGCTGCATCCGTAACCCGTACCGTAGATCTCCAGTTTGCGCTCATATCCCCGGGCGCAGCCGTGCACCATGTTGTTGATCAGCGCCCGCGTCAGGCCGTGCAGGGCCCGGACCTGCGGGGTCTCGCGCGTCCGGCTCACTTCTACACGACTGCCGTCGGCCGCCAGTTCCACGCGGATATCGTCCGGGTACCGCCAGGAGAGCTTGCCCTTGGGCCCGGAGGTATGCACCACGTGGTCCTTCAGCTCCACCTTCACGCCGGCCGGAACCGGGACGGGTTTCTTGCCGATCCGAGACATCGCTATCCATCCTGTTCGCCGGGGGCCCCGGGCGGCCCATCCGGCCTGCCGCGGCGGATCCGCTCAGCACACCGTGCAGATCAGTTCGCCGCCCACCTGCTTCGCCTTGCACTCCCGACTGCTCAACACGCCCTGGTTGGTGGACACGATCGCGATGCCCAGCCCGTCCAGCACCCGCGGCAGGTCCTCGACGCCGCGATAGACCCGGCAGCCGCCCTTGGACTCCCGCCGGATGCTGGTGATCAGCGGCTCGCCGGTCGGGCCGTACTTCAGATGGATCCTCAGCACGCCCTGGCGGCCGTCGTCGATCCGCTCGAAGTCGAGGATGTAGCCCTCGTCCTTCAGCACCCGCGCGATTCCGGCCTTCACGTTCGAGGCCGGAACCCGCACCTCCCGGGCCCGCACCCGCACCGCGTTGCGGATCCGGGTGAGCATGTCGGCAATCGGGTCACTCCACATCTTCGGTTTCCTCGCTCTGGCGCGACCGCGGCGGGCACGCTCACCAGCTGGCCTTCTTGAGCCCCGGAATCAGCCCCTGGTTTGCCATGGTGCGCAGGCACACGCGGCAGAGCCTGAACTTCCGATAGACCCCCCGCGACCGCCCGCACACCTGGCAGCGGCGCACCACGCGGCACTTGTACTTCGGGGGCTGGTTGGCCTTGTATTTCCAAGCCGTCGTCGCCATACGTACCCTTCCATTCCTTCAACCGCCCGGCGGCTGCCGGGGCTTCAGGCCCGGTCCTTTTCGGTGCGGAACGGCATGCCCAGCAGGGTCAGCAGCTCCCGCCCCTCGCGGTCGTTGCGGGCCGAGGTCACCAGGGTGATGTTCATGCCCTGAGCCCACTCGATCGCGGCCGGGTCGATCTCCGGGAAGATGGACTGCTCGGCCACACCCATCGAGTAGTTTCCCCGTCCGTCGAAGCTCTGCGGGTCCAGGCCGCGAAAGTCGCGCACGCGGGGAATGCCGATGGTGATCAGCCGGTCCAGGAACTCGTACATCCGCGCTCCCCGCAGGGTCACCTTGACGCCGATCTCCTGCCCCGCCCGGACCTTGAAGTTGGACACGCTCTTGCGCGCCTTGCAGATCAGGGGCTTCTGGCCGCTGAGCACCGACAGGTCGCGGGCGGCCAGCTCCAGTCGCTTCTTGTCCTGCAGGGCCGCGCCCACGCCCATGGAGATCACGATCTTCCGCAGACGCGGCACCCGCATGGGGTTGGTGGTGCCCAGCGACTCCATGAGCCGGGGCATGACGTCCCTGGTGTACTTTTCCTGCAGACGCGTCATGGTCATTCATCCCGCGCGGGCCCCGCCGGCCCGAAGCCTGGGCCTCAGTCGCCGCTCCGCTTGCTCACCACGCCCAGTCGCGTGCCCGCCAGGGACACGCGATACTTGGCCGTCACCCGACCTCGCTCGTCCCGCTCCGTCTGGAACCGCACCCGGGTCCCCCGGCCGGTCTTTTCGTCCACCGGCAGCACGTTGGAGATGTGGATCGGGGCCTCCTTCTGGAGCCGCCCGCCCTGGGGGTTCCGGCGGCTCGGGCGGACGTGCCGGTACACCATGTTCACGCCCTGGACCAGAACCAGCCCCTTGACCGGGTCCACCTTCAGGACCTTGCCGCGCGATCCCTTGTGGTCGCCGGCAATCACCTCCACCAGGTCGTCCTTGCGAATGTGCGACGCCATAAACTGCCTCGTTCGATCCGGCCGTCCGGCCTTTAAGGCCGGCGGCCCGCCCCTGCGGTAACGGGCCCGGTCCCGGCCGGGCTACCCGCGGCGTCAGACCACTTCCTCCGCCAGCGAGATGATCTTCATGTAGCCCTTCTCGCGGAGTTCCCTGGCCACCGCCCCGAAAATGCGAGTGCCCTTGGGCTCCTTGCGGTCGTCGATCAGCACCACCGCATTGCGATCGAAACGCACATAGCTGCCGTCCGGGCGGCGGGTCGGGTGCCGGGTCCTGACCACCACCGCCTTGACCACCCTGGCCTTGCGGTTGCCGGGTTTCATGTAGTCCGTGTTGGCCAAGGCCTTCTTCACGGTGCAGACGACCACGTCGCCCACGCCGGCGACCTTCCGCCGCGGCTTGCCGAAGCGGGAGGTGCTGCCGCCAAGCACGCGGATCACCATGGCCTGCTTGGCCCCGGTGTTGTCCGCCACGTCCACCATTGTCTGCAGCTGAATCATGGATGCATTCCGTCAGTCGTCCGTCCGGCCCGCACGCCCGGTCCGTTCCGCTCCCGAACTAGTCCTTCGGCGCCGCCTGCAGGATCCGGACCAGCCGCCAGGTCTTGGTCCTGGAGATCGGGCGACACTCCATGACCAGCACCCGGTCGCCCAGGCCGGCCTCTTGCCGCTCGTCGTGGGCGTGCAGGACCCTGCTGCGGCGCAGGTACTTGTCGTACCTCGCGTGACGCACAAGGTACTCGATCCGGACCTTGATGGTCTTGGGAGTCAGATGCGCGGCCGTCACCACCCCGCTCTCCGTCCTGCGCCGCCTGCGTGTCTGAGCCTTTGCCACCGATGCCATCATGCTCTCCGCCGTGAACCGCCGCCGGGCCTGCCGGGGCGCGAACCCGACCCGCTCCCGATCTCACCGTCGCCGCGCGAGCGACTCCAGGTGGTACTGCTTCTGCTCGATGCCCGTCTCCCCGCGTTCCTGCAGGACAGTGAAGATCCGGGCGATGTCCCGCTTGGCCTTGGAGAGCATCGAGGGATCCTGCAGGTTCTCGGTGACCGCCTGACTGCGAAGGTCGAACAGGTGCCGGCGCAGCCGGTCCAGTTCGCCGTGCAGCTCCTCGGTCTTCATCTCCCGCATCTCGCTGATCTTCATCGTCGCTCCTCCGTCCACCCGTGACCGCCGCCCGTCAGACCGCGTGCCGCCGGGTCACGAACCGGCAGCGGAAGGGCATCTTGTGGGCCACCAGGGCCAGCGCCCGCCGCGCGACGTCCTCGGGAACCCCGCCGATCTCGTAAAGCACCGTCCCCTCGTGAACGATCGCCGCGTAGTGGTCCGTCTCGCCCTTGCCCTTGCCCATCCGCGTTTCCAGGGGCTTGCGGGACACCGGCTTGTGCGGAAACACCCGGATGTACACCCGCCCCTCGCGGTGCAGGAAATGGCTGGCGGTCACGCGCCCGGCCTCGATCTGCCGGGCGGTCAGATGTCCGGACCCCAGCGACTGCAGCCCGAACTCGCCGTAGGCCACGGTGTTTCCCCGGGACGCCCGGGGACGGACGCGACCCTTCTGGCTCTTGCGGAACTTGATCCTCTTGGGCATCATCGCCATGGCTGTTCACCTCTCGCGGCCTCAGGCGCCGGCGGCCCGGCGGTCACAGCCGCCCCCGCTGGCGGCGCACCCCCGCGCCAGCCATCTCCGGCAGCGGCTCCTCGCCGAACCTGCCCAGGTAGATCCAGACCTTGACGCCGATCACTCCGTAGGTCGTCCGGGCGATGGCAAAACCGTAATCGACGTTGGCCTGAAGGGTCTGCAGCGGGATCGAACCCCGTCGCTGGCTTTCGACCCGGGCCATCTCCGACCCGCCCAGCCGTCCGCTGCACAGGATGCGCACGCCGCGGGCCCCGGCACTCATCGTCGCGTCACAACGCATCTTCATGATCCGCCGGAAGCTGCCGCGCTTCTTGAGCTGCTCGGCGACGGCCTCGGCCACCAGCTGGGCATCCAGGTCGGGCTGCTTAACCTCCACGATGCTCAGGCTGATCTTGCGGTCCACCAGTTCCTCGAGCTGCTCACGGAGCTTGTCGACCTCGGCGCCGCGCGGACCGATGACCAGACCGGCGCGGGCGGTGTGCAGGATCACCCGCACGTCGCTCCGGGTCCGCTCGATCTCGACCTTGCTGACCGCCGCGTAGGGAGGCTGGCGGTTGAGCTTCTCGTCGATGAACTTGCGGATGCGGTAGTCCTCGACCAGAAACTCGCCGTAGGCCGCCTTGGGGGCGTACCAGCGGCTCTTCCAGTCGAGGGTCACGCCGGTCCGGAATCCGATCGGGTTGACTTTCTGTCCCACGTTCAGTTCCCCGACATCTCTGTGCCATCCGCCGCCCGCGCCGCCCGCGGCCGGCCGGGTGATCAGGCCTCGGCCACCTCGATCACGATGTGGCTGGTGCGCTTCAGGATCTGGTGGGCCCGCCCTCGGTCCTTGGGCCGGAAGCGCCGCATGTGCGGCCCTCCGTCGACGCGAGCCTCCTTCACGTACAACGATCGGACGTCGGCCTCCTGCTCGTTGGCGTTGGCGACGGCCGAACGCAACACCTGGTCGATCAGCCGGCTGGCCCGTTTGCGCGTGAACCGTAGGATATCCTGGGCCGCGGCGACGCGCCGACCGCGAATCAGGTCGATCACCAGCCGCGCCTTGCGCGGGCTGACGCGCGCGTAACGGTGCACCGCCCGCCACTGCCGCCCTTGATCCGATGCCTTTGCCACCGCTGTACCCTCGTCATCCGTGCCCCGACCGCCCCGGCGTCACTTGGCCGCCTTGCTCCCGGCGGTGTGCCCGCGGAACGTGCGGGTCGGGCTGAACTCGCCGAGCTTGTGCCCCACCATCTCCTCGGTCACGAAGACCTTGTGGAAGATCTTGCCGTTGTGCACCTCGAAGTTCGCGCCGATGAACTCCGGCACGATGGTGCAGGCCCGGTTCCACGTCCGGATGGGGGACCGATCGCCCGTCTCCTTGGCCCGCTGCACCTTGCGGTACAGCTTCTCGTCGACGTATGGACCCTTCTTCAAGCTCCTGGACATCGTGCTGCCGCTCTCTCGCGGGCCGGACGCGGGCCTGTGGGCCCGACCGACCGGCCGGTCACTTCTTGCGCTTCAGGGTCAGCTGCCCGTACCGGACGCTCCGGCGACGGCGCAGGATCCGCTTGCTGGAGTTCTTGCGCGGACTTCGCGTCCGCCCGCCCTTGGCGAGCTTGCCCCAGGGGCTGCAGGGATGGCGTCCGCCGCCACTGCGACCCTCTCCGCCGCCCAGCGGGTGGGCGATGGGGTTCATCGAGGTCCCGCGATTATGGGGCCGGCGACCCATGTGCCGCTTGCGGCCCGCCTTGCCGATCTGCACGTTCTGGTGATCGATGTTTCCCAGCTGCCCGATGGTCGCCCGGCAATCGGCGTTCACCTGCCGCATCTCGCCGGAGGGCATGAGCAGCGTCGCCCAGTCGCCCTCGCGGGCGATCAGGCGGGCGGACACCCCGGCGGAGCGGGCCAGCTTGCCGCCCTGCCCGGCGGTCATCTCGACGTTGTGCACGTCCATGCCCACCGGAATGTTGCGCAGTGGCATGGCGTTGCCCGGCTTGGGCTCGACCCGCTGACCGCTCTCGACCCAGTCCCCGGCCTTCAGACCGGCCGGAGCCAGAATGTAGCTCCTGGTCTTGTCCGGATACTCGATCAGGGCGATGTGGCAGGAACGGTTGGGGTCGTACTCGATGGCCACCACCGTGGCCCGGCCGGAGTCGTTGCGGCGTTTGAAGTCGACGCGACGGTACATCCGCTTGTGCCCGCCGCCCCGCCACCAGGAGGTGATCTTGCCGTGGTGGTTCCGGCCGGCGGTCCTGTGCAGCGGCTCCAGCAGGGCCTTGGTCGGGCGGCGGCGCTTGTCGGTCAGCTCCTCGCGCAGGTTGATCATGCCGGCGCGTCGCCCGGGAGACGTCGGTTTGTAACTCTTGATCGCCATCAGCGAATCGCCTTCCTTGCCGGCGGCGCGGCGCCCCGCTCAGAACAGGTCTATGTGGTAGTCCGGACGGAGCACCACGACCGCCTTCTTCCACGCCGGGGTGGTCCCGTAATGCATCCGGTAACGGCGGCGCTTTCCGGAGCGGTTCGACGTCCTGACCGCCATGACCTTCACGCCGTAGATCTTCTCGATCGCCTGCCGGATCTGGGTCTTGTTCGCCTTCGGATGCACTTCGAAGGCGTAGGCCCCCCCGCGGGCTTCCCGCGTGCGGGTTTCGCCGTGAGCCTGCTGGCTCTGGTGCGTCCCCTTCTCGGTCACCAGCGGACGTATGATCGTGTGGTAGATGTCCATTGCCGTCTTCCGTCATCCGCCCGGCATCCCCGGCGATCCCGGCGGGCCAAGCCGCCCGCCCGCCGCCGGCCGGTTCTCACGCCCCGGCCGCCGGAGCCGCCTCCCGACGCCAGGTTCTCGGGTTGCCCACCACCAGATCCCAGGCCTCCCGCGTGAACAGCAGTTTGCGTCGCCGCAGGATCTCGTACGCGTTCAGATCGTACACCGGCACGATCTCGGTCCGCGGGATGTTCCGCCCCGACCTGACGACCACCGGGTCGGCCGACCCTAGGGCGACGACGCAGCCACGGTCGGCGCCGACCTTCCTGAGCATCGCATGGAAGATCCGCGTCCTGGGAACCTCCATCGCGATCGACTCGATGATCGCCACGCTGTCGCTCTTGAGCTTGGCCAGCACCGCGCTGTTGCGGGCCGCCTGACGCATGCGCCGGGGCATGCTCCGCTCGAAGACCAGGTGCCGCTTGGCGTGGGCCACGCCGCCGCCGCGCCGCAGGCAGGTGCGCACCGTGCCCATGCGGGCGTTGCCCGTGCCCTTCTGCCGGTAGAGCTTGCGGGTCGAGCCCTCCACCAGCGACCGGTTCTTCGTCCGGGCCGAGCCCTGCCGCCGGTTCGACTGCCAGAGGACCACCGCCTGCTTGAGCAGGTCGTAGCGGATCTTGCCGCCGAGCACGGCTTCGTCCACCTCGACCTCTCCGGTGCGTTCGCCGCTCATGTTGTAGACTGGCACGCTGATCATCGCCGTCTGTTCCGCCGTGTCGGGCCGCCCACCGGCCGCCCGCTCAATGCCTGGTCTTGGCCTGCCGCACGAGTACGTATCCGCCGTTGGGGCCCGGCACACTGCCACGGACCAGCAGGAGATGCCTGTCCTTGTCCACCCGGACCAGCTGCTGGTTGCGCGAAGTCCGCCGGACATGGCCCATATGCCCGGCCATCCGCTTGCCCTTCTTGACGCTCTGGCCCAGCCCGCGGGGGGCATGGGCCCCGATGCCGCCAGACGAGCGGTGCTTGCGCTCCGTGCCGTGGGAGGCGGGCTGCCCGCCGAACCCGTGGCGCTTCATATGGCCCGCGAAGCCTCGCCCCTTGGTGGTCGCCACGACGTCCACGAACCGCACCCCGGCCTCCTCGAAACGCTCCACCGTCCACACGTCGCCCGGCGCCGCCTCGGGTGCCGACGCCAGACGGATCTCACGGATGAAGCGCTTCGGACCGGTGCCCGCCGCCGCTGCGTGGCCGATCATCGGCAGCGTCGAGCGGTGGGGCTTGACGTCCTCGTAACCCAGTTGCACGGCGTCGTAGCCGTCGGCCCCTCCCGACCGTTTGACCTGCAGCACCGCGCAGGGACCGGCCTGGATCACAGTCACGGGCACGATCACGCCGTCCGCGGTGTAGACCCGGGTCATTCCGATCTTCTTGCCCAGCAGTGCCGCCACCATGTCGATAGACTTCCTTCGCGGCCCACGGGGGCCGGTCGTCGAGACTTCCGGGTGCCGCGCGATTCGGCTCACGCGGCCGCAATGTTGAAAAAAGAGGACTGAAGTCGAACGAGAGAGCGAAGGCTCCCGCCGCACCCTGCCGCACCGCCCCCCGCCCGCCGGACGGGGAGTGTCGGCCGCGCCGCCTCAGGCCTTGATCTTCACAAACACTCCCGCCGGAACCACCAGCCGGTTCAGGGCCTCCACCGTCCGGGCCGTCGGCTCGTAGATGTCGATCAGCCGCTTGTGCGTCCGCATCTCGAACTGCTCACGCGACTTCTTGTCGATGTGCGGGGAACGCAAGACCGTGTACCGCTCGATCCGGGTGGGCAGCGGGACCGGTCCGCAGACCCGCGCGTTGGTGCGCTTGGCCTGGTCCACGATCTCGCGCGCCGACGCATCCAGCGCCCGCGGGTCGTACGCCTCCATCCTGATCCGGATCCGCTCGCCTTGCATGCTCCGCCTCGCCTGACCGCCCCAGGCTGCCCGATTGCACCCTGCCCGCCGCACATTTCGGCAACGGATGCCCTTGGCGGGCCCCCGCCCGCCGGTTCTGCTTCACCGCATCCAGCCAAACGGAGCAGACCAGCCCCCGTCTGCCGGTTGGATTTGACGCAGACCCGTAAGTTTATTCAATGCCCTGCCCGTGTCAAGGGCCAAGCTCGGGCAAATCCCACCTCAGCACCACCCCGGGGCGCAAACCCGGTCCGCCAAGATCGCCCGGAAACGCCCCGGCCGAGCCGCCATTCTCATAACCTCATTTCAAACCGAGAATTATATCCTCGATTTGCGGCGGCACCACGGCGTAATGGGAGGGCTCCATCGTCCAGGTGCCCCGCCCACCGGTCAGACTCCTCAGGTCGGTGGCGTAGCCGAACATCTCCTTCAGCGGCACGGTGGCGTCGATCACCCGCCTGTCGCCCCGCTGCCCCGAGTCGGTCACGACGGCCCGGCGTCGGGCCAGATCGCCGCTGACCGTCCCGAAGCAGGCCTCCGGGACCACGATCCGCACCTTCATGATCGGTTCCATCAGCACCGGGCGGGCCGCTTCCGCCGCCCGGTCGAAGGCCATGCGGGCTGCGGCCTCGAAAGCCGCCTCGGAGCTCTCGACCTCGTGGGCCCGGGCATCGACCAGCGTCACCTTGATGTTGATCATCGGATAGCCCGCCAGCACGCCGCCGGTCGAGGCCTCGGTCACCGCCGCCTTCACCGCGTCGATGAACGGTCGCGGCACGTTCTCGGAGGAGACCGCCGAGAGAAAGCAGAAGTGCGGATGCCCCGCCGGCGGGTCGAACGGCTCGACCCGCAGCCGGACCCGGGCGTACTGGGCCTTGCCGGCGATCGGGCGCTTGAACTCCTCCTCATGCTCCGCAGCGGCGCTGACCGTCTCGCGATACGAGACCCGCGGGCGGCCGACCCGCACCGGTACGTGCATGTCCCGCCGCAGGCGGTTGACCAGTACCTCCAGGTGCAGCTCGCCCATGCCGCTGATCAGCGTCTGGCCGGTTTCCGGGTTGATCCTGATCTGGAACGTCGGATTCTCCCGGGCCAGCTGCCGCAGGGCCTCGACCAGCCTGTCGCGGTCGGCGGACGATTCCGGCTCGACCGACATGCTGATGACCGTCTCGGGGAACTCGATGCCCTCCAGCAGCACCGGGTGCCGGGGATCGCAGAGCGTGTCCCCGGTCAGCGTGTCCCGCGGGCCGAGTACCGCGGCGATCTCGCCGGCGACGGCGCTCTCGATCTGCTCGCGGCGCTTGGCGAAGACGCGAAACAGCCTGCTGATGTTCTCCTTGCGGTCGCGGACCGGGTTGTAGACCCGCGAGCCGCTCTTGAGCGTGCCGGAATACACCCGGATGAAGTACAGGTCCATGGGCTTGTCGGCCACCACCTTGAACGCGTAGGCCGTCAGCGGGCCCTCCGGGTCGCAGGGCACCCGGACCTCCTCGGGCTCCTGGCCCGCCCGGGTCGCCGGCCGCCGGCCGATGATCGGCGGCAGGTCGATCGGGGAGGGCAGGTAATCGACGACCCCGTCCAGGAGCCGGCGGACACCCATGTAGGCCAGGGCCGACCCGCAGAACACCGGCTGGATCAGGTTCGCGATGGTGGCCTTGCGCAGAGCCGCACGCAGCAGGGCCTCCGGCACGGGCTGATCGGCCAGAAAGAGCTCGAGCACCTCGTCGGAATGGTCCGCGGCCTGCTCCTCGAGGGTCCGCCGAGCCCGCCGGGCAACCTCCTCGAGCTCCAGCGGAATGGGCCGCTCCTCGAAACGCCGACCCTGCTGGGCATCCGGAAGGTAGTAGACCGCCACCATCGACACCAGGTCGATCAGCCCCTCGAAGAAACTCTCCGAGCCGATGGGGATCTGCACCGCCACCGGGTTGGCCCCGAGCTCCTCGCGGATCGACCGGAAGGCAGCGCCGAAATCCGCACCGACCTTATCCATCTTGTTGATGAAGCAGATCCTCGGAACGCGGTAGCGGTCCGCCTGATGCCAGACCGTCTCGGACTGGGCCTCCACGCCCTCCTTGGCGTCGAAGACGACCACCGCGCCATCCAGGACCCGCAGGCAGCGCTCCACCTCGGCGGTGAAATCTACGTGCCCGGGCGTGTCGATGATGTTGATGGTGTGCTCCCGCCAGGTGCAGCTCACCGCCGCCGAGTAGATGGTGATACCGCGCTGCTGCTCTTCCTGGTCGAAGTCGGTAACCGTGGTACCCTCGTCCACCTCCCCCATCCGGTGCGTCCGGCCGCTGTAATACAGGATCCGTTCGGTCGTGGTGGTCTTGCCGGCGTCGATGTGCGCGGCGATACCGATGTTGCGCACGCGGCGAAGGTCGATGGACACGTCAGGACTCCCAGGACGCCGGCCGGCCCGGGCTTTGCCTTGCCGGGCCGGTTGAAGACGGGTCAGGATACCGCAAATGCTGGCCGCCGACCAGCCCATGACAGCACCCGACAACCGGACGGGCCCCTGCCGAGTCGGGCGGCCGTCAATCGCCTCAGCCCCGGAGAGTTTCCTTCGCCCTGCGGGCCGCATGGAGGGCCCCGCTCCGTCGGGACCGCAGAGCTTTCGGAGGGCCCCGCTCCGTCGGGGCCGCAAATCCGGACGCGATCGAGCCGGTCATCCGGCATGCGACGGAGCGCATTCCTCCGGGAACGCCCGCTCGGGCGGGGGCACCGATCGCCGGAGCCAGGCGGTCGCGCACCCCACGCGGCCGGTCAGGCTTCTGCCGTCGGTGAATCCTCGGATTGCACTCCGGACTGTTTCGCCGCGCCAAGGCCGCCCTGCAGCACCACCAGACCGCCCGGAAGGCTCCAGACCATCTGGATGATCCGGCTGAAAAGCGACAGGGAAACCGCGGCGGCCTCGGTTCCCAGCCCCGCGACGCCGTAGAACAGACCCACAAACGACAGCTCCATCCCCCCGATCGGCAGCGCTCCGGCCAGCAGGCACAGGGGCGTGTAGGCCAGGTACACCCATCCGTCGGCCAGCACACGACCTCCGCCCACGCCCAGCCCCCGGCCCGCCAGGAAAATCGAGACGATGCAGATCACCTGCAGCACCACGCTCAACAGCAGACAGGCCGTCAGCCGCCACCAGCGGCCCCGGAATGTCAGCACGGCCCGGTCCACCCGCTCGATGTGTCGCCCCAGCGGAAGCCGGACCAGCAGCCGCTCGAGCCGCAGCAACCGCCTAACACGATCGGAGAAGTAGACCCCCATGCCGGCCAGCAGCATCCCCGCCGCCAGGGCCACCAGGCGCCCGACCCCCGCGAAAGTCGGGTTGCGCCAGTTGACCAGCGACGTCGCCCCTGCCAGCACCAGCAGCCCCAGCACCCCGATCGCCCGGTCCAGGAAGATGCAGGTCACGGCCTCGTGCTTGCGGGGCGTGCCGCAGGCGATGTAGAACGCCTTGACCGCGTCCCCGCCGGTCGTACCCACCGGGAGGGCGTTGATCACGAAGTTGCCGGCGAAGGTCGCCCGGATCGCGTCCCAGAGGCTCAGTCGGATCTCATGCACGGCCAGCACCCAGCGGAGCCGTACCGCGATCAGCACCGGCGCCGGGCCGAAGGCCAGCACGCCCAGCACCAGGAGCGGACGATCGGCCGTCATCCAGACCCGCTTGAGGTCCGACCAGGCGATGGTGTGCGTCAGCCAGCCCACGGCCACCGCGCAGAGGCCCCACCGCAGGATCAGTCGAGCCACGGCGGCCGTCCTCCGCCCGGAAGCCGGCGGGTCGTCGGGGGGGAGCGGCGGTGTCGGTCCGGGCGCCGCGGTCACGTCAATAAGCCCTCGTCAGCGACGACCGCGGGTAATAGTGTCGCAGAATGGCCGCCGCCCCCCAACCCTCCCTAGCCAGGCCTTCCGCCCCGTGCTGGCAGAGTCCGACGCCGTGCCCGAAACCGAGTCCGCGATCGAAGATCACCATTCCCTCCTCGACTCGGATATCGCACCAGGTGCTCCGGATCTCCCGTCCGGTGGGCTCCACCGCCAGGCGGAAGTTCTCTGCCTCCAGTTCGATCTTCAGGCCCTGGGCATCCCGGATCTCCAGGCGGACCGCGCGTCCCTCGGGCGTCGATCGGACCACAACGACTGAAGCCACCGGACCCAGCGAAGCCGCGACCGGGTAGCGGGCCTTCAGCCGCCGGGCGACCTCCTCGCAGGACAGCCGGACGGGCCCCCACGGTTCGGGGTTGGCTCGGCAATACGCGCAGACCACACCGCCGGCCAGAGGCGGGAGGTCGGGCTCCCTTCGGACGTTGCTCACCGCCTGGGTCGTGCCGCCGCACCGCGCGCTGTAGTAGCTGCAGAAGATCCGCGGCCCCTCGGGGGATTCCCAGCTGCAGACCAGCCCCTCGGTGGCCCGCACCGCCGCGACCGCCTGCGGCACGAGCCGCTCACGCTCCTCGCCCAGGTATACCTGCGACCGTTCGGTCGCCCAGACGTCCCAGGCACGACCGGCGGGCCGGCTGCGGATCTGGAACCACGCGTAGGTGCGGGCGGCGACGGCCTGCGCCCGGAAGGTCTCCGGGTGAAACCTGGCCGGCAGCTCCGAGGCGACCACCGCGGCCAGATAGTCCTCGATATCCACCACGTTGATCACTGTCCCGGTCTCGCCGGGACCGCGCTGGAAGCGCAACCGTCCGCGAAACCGGCGCCAGGTCTGCCCCAGGCGGACAGTCAGGAGAGCCGGCCCCTCGGAGACGACATCCAGACTCGCGACGTCGAAAGTCCCGGAGATCTGCGGGCAGCGCAGGTGTTGCTCAAGGAACACGATGCCGAGCATCGCCGGCCCGCCCGCACGCCCGAGTTCCCGGCCGTCGAGCGGGTCGATCAGCATCACCGGGCCGTCGCAGGCCACCTCCGCCTCCCGGACCTCCCCGGCCAGGAGGACGCGGATCTCCCGCTCCATCGCGGGGCCAGGGTTCGGGACCCCGCCGGATGCCGACGCGTCCGATCGCGACTCAATCTGACTGCCGCAGGCCCCGCACGTCAGGACCGTCCAGGCGAACGCCAGACGTGCCCGGTACAGCCGGCGCGCGCCCTGCGCACGGGCCGGTCCCGGAAGCGGCGGGCCCCACTTTCCCGACCACGACCGCTGCAGAGTCGAAAAAACGTGAAGTCCGGGCACCGAATGGCACTCCTGCCCAGGCGGCGGCCGCCCTCGGGCCGGCCGGGGTCACTCGGACTTGCGCAGGGTCAGGTTGTACTCGGCCAGGCGCTGCTTGATTTCGTTCAGGGAGGTCAACCCGAAGTTCTTGGTGGCCAGAAGCTCGGCCTCGGTCTTCATGATGAGGTCGCCGATGGTCACCAGATTCAGCCGCTGCAGGCATTTGCGCGAGCGGCTGGAGAACTCGATCTCGGAGAGGTACTTGTTGAGCACCTCGGGCGGACCGTCGGCGACCCCGCGCCGCGCGGGCAGGCTGCGCGCGCGGGCGGCACGGGTTTCCTCCTCCTTGAGCTGGCCGAGTCGCAGACCCTTCTGCTTGAGCATCGCCTTGATCTCGGCCAGCGACGTCTCGCCGAAGTTCTTGTAGGCCAGCAGCTCCGCCTCCGTGATCCGCAGGAGGTCGCCGAGGGTGTTGATGTTCATCTTCTTCAGGCAGTTCCGGCTGCGGACCGACAGCTCGAAGTCGGAGATTGGCGTGTCCAGGATCGCACTGCGCCTGGCTTGAGAGCGCTCCTGGGCCTCGTCGTAATGCATGGTCATCGAGCTTTCGATGTCCTTGAGAAAGGCCCGGGCCCGCTGGTGCTGGGGATGCTCGCGAAGCACGCGGTCCACGCACTTGTAGGCATCCTCGTAGCGTCCGAGGTCTTCGTAGAGAGCGGCGAGGTTGAGCAGGGCATTCACGCTGGCGGGCGAACGGCTGGTCAGCGATTCGTACAAGGCCACGGCCCGGGCCTCTTCGCCGTAGAGGTCCAGATCGCGAGCCAGCCTGAAAGCCGCCGCCTGATGCCCGCCGTCGGCCTGGAGGGCCGCCTCGTAGTGCCCGATCGCCCGCTCAGCCTCCCCCCGCGCGTCGGCCAGCAGACCCATCGCGTAATGCCAGCCTGCGGAGTTCTGGTCCGCCTGCTGCTGAAGCACCCGCTCAGCCTCGCCCAGCTTGCGCTCCCGGATCAACGTCCCGACAGTGTCCATGCTCTCTCTTCCTGGTGGAACTCGCCGCGCCGTTCCGGGCCGCCGGCACTGGCCGCCCGCTGCGCCTGCCTCCGGCGCATCGCGTCGGAACGCCACAGTTTAGCCGGCTTATCAGACGATGCAAGTCGTGCGTTTCCCACCGGCCGGGGAGGGGTCCGTGACGGTGGCGGCGGCCGTCAGCAGTCGCATCGGGCTCGGGGAAGTTCCATCGCCCGGGGAGGCAGCACACGGAGGGCTCCGCTCCGTCGGGGCCGCGAAAACGGGCGCGAAAAAGGCCGTCGGCGGGCAGCCGACGCTTCTCTGCGGAGCCGGACGCGGACGCGACGGAGCGCGTCCCGCCGAAGGTCGCAAATTCCGTATAGGCGGCAAATAGCTCCGCCCAGACTGTCACGGACCCGCCGGGCCGCGCCCCCCGGACCCCAGGCCTGCCTCGCCGGTCCGCCCGTCGGGCAGTAAGGTCGGCAGTTCCGCCGGCTGGCGGGACCGGACGACCCGCCGGCCGGCCGCAGAGACCCCGGCCGGGCGGGGGTCGGCCGGGGAGATTTACCCGGCATTTCCCACCCGACAGCGGGCGACGGTGAGGATACCCAGGTCCAAATATGACTTATATATGTTACTTGCGGCCGGCCCGCAGCGTTTCCATGCCTGGCACGGCAGATGCGTGAGTCACTGGCGACCCTTCGCGTCGTGCGAAGAGGAAAAGAGAAACGGTTATCAGACCAGGGACAAAAACATGTACACCATCTTCTCCCGCGAAGCTCACGGCACCCTCGGCATGATTTTCCGGGCCGGCCTGGGGCTGGCCCTCCTGGCCGGAGAGACCGGCTGCGAACTGAGCGGCCTGGGCGCATTGGCGTCGCCCGGGGGACTGCAGGATGCCTCCCAGTTCCTCCAGAGTCTCCTGGACGCTGCCGGCGGTTCGGACTCCTGTAGCCCGGACTGGGCGGGCGAACCACCGTCACCGCGACCCTGATCGTCCGGGATCTCCCTGCACCGCGCGAGGCGGCGAGGTCTGATGGCCCTCGCCGCCTCGTGTCGCATGAAAGCAGGTCCCCGCTGCGACCCGCCTCGCCCCCCCTGCCGGGCCAGGCCCGTCGCCGGCCTGCGGGCTGCTCCCGATCGCGGGTTCAACCTCCACAATCCGACGGCGACGCCCTGCTGCCGGTTGAACCGTGTTCCGCGTAGAATGGCCGTTCATGGAACGCTTGCCTGCGGACGGCAACGGACGGCAGGAAATCTGGGACGCCTCGGGACTGGCGGCTCCGCACGCCCAGCCGGACAAGGCCTGGCGGGTGCGGCAGATGTTCGACGCGATCGCGCCCACCTACGAGCTGGTCAACACCCTGGCCAGCCTTGGACGGGACGCCTCCTGGCGGCGGAAGATGCGTCGACTGGCGGAGGTCGCCTCCGGGGACGTTCTGCTCGATGTGGCCTGCGGCACCGGAGACGTCGTCCGGACGTTCGCGGCCGGCCGGCCGGCACCCCGGCTGATCGCCGGTGTGGATTTCGCGGCCGGCATGTTGCGTCGCGCCGCCGACCGCCGCACGCGAGGGGCGGTCTTCGTCCTCGGCGACGCCCTGCGCCTGCCGATGGCCGACGCCTCCGCGCAGATCGTC
>CALLOB010000118.1 GCA_938005315.1 uncultured Phycisphaerae bacterium | reverse complement strand
GCGACGGAGCGCGTCCCTCCAGGGGGGGCGGGCGGTCGCGCGCACCGGTGGTCCGTTATTCCGCTGAGACTTGAACGCCCGGCGCGTACTGGGAATAATGGCCGGTTTGCGGGGTGTTGCGCGCCGGTCGCGGGCGGCGGTTCGAAAGGAGATGCTCTTTGGCGGCGGCGGACCGGGAGCCGGCGGCCTGGGCGATCGCGGGTCCTGCGGACGGCCCGCGGCTGCGGTGGATCCTGCTGCTGGCGTTCGGTCTGGCGCTGCTGGTTCGCGTCGGATGGGTCCTCGTCCGTTATGGCGGCGAGCACGCCCCTGAACCCTACCCTGACGAGACGGCCTACTGGCTTTCGGCGCGTTCGCTGGCCTCGGGCCGGGGGCTTCGGGACGAGTTCGGTTTCCGCGCCACCTACATGCCCGCCTATCCGGCATTCCTCAGCCTTTTCGTCCCCTGTGAACGTTCGGCGCTCTGGGCCGGGCTGGCCCAGGCGGTTCTGGCCGCGGCGGTGGCCCCGGCGACGGCGTTCCTGGCCTGGCGTTTCCTGGCGTGGTCGGACGGCACCGGCGTTGACGCCGATGCAGGTCGCCGGCAGGCGTTGGCGGCCGCGGCGGCGGGTGCGGCGGCGGCGCTGGACCCCTTTCTGGTCTACTTCTCGGGGCTCTTCCTCACCGAGGCGGTCTTCGCGTCGGTCCTGGTCGCGGCCTGGGCGGCCCTGGTCGGGCCGGCGACAGGGGCCGGGGCCCGGCCGGTGCGCGACGGGCTGGTGGCCGGTCTGCTGCTGCTGGCCTGCGTGATGCTGCGGCCGTCGGCGGTGTTTCTGGCGGCGGCCGGGGCGGCGGTGCTTGTCTTGCGGCACGGACCGGTTCGCGGGCCCGGCGGCACGGCGGTCCTGGTCGCGGTGATGGCGGCCGGCCTGTTGCCCTGGGCGCTGCGCAACCAGCAGGTCCTCGGGCAGCGGGTGTGGCTGACCACGCGCGGCGGCATCTCGCTGTACGACGGCTTCCGCCCGGGGGCCGACGGGAGCAGCGATCTGGCTCACACGAAGCTGATGCCCGAGGCGCAGGGGCTCAGTGAGCCGGAGTGGGACAGGTTCTTCCGCCGTCGCGCCGTGGAAGCCGTGAAGCAGGATCCGGTTCGATCGATTCGGCTGGCCGGAGTGAAGCTTCTGCGGACCTGGAGTCTGCGGCCGAACGTTGAGAGCCACCGGGGCGGGACGGCGGCGGTGGTCGGCGCAGCCTGGACTCTGCTGGTGTTGTTGTCCGGGGCAGTCGGCGTGGTTCGTCGGCGCCGGGCGGTCGGCGCGTGCCTGGCGTTGCTGTCGCCGGTGGTTGTTACGACCCTGCTGCACATGGTCTTCGTGGGCAGTGTGCGTTACCGCGTGCCGGTGATGCCGATGCTGGCGGTGCTGGGCGCGTCGTGCCTTGTCCGCCCGTCATGTCGGAGGGCCTCCGGGGCCGGGGGGGCCGCGGGGACCGGAGGGGCGGGTCCGTGAGTCCCGGCGCGAGCCCATGGCGGTGGGTGCGTCACAGCCGCAGGCCGGTGGGACCCTGGCGCCGCGCGGCCGGGGTAGCCTTTGTCCTGCTGGTCGGGCTGGCGATCCTGGCCTGGCATCACGTCACCGACGAGGAGCGGCTGCGCAAGTACGCTCAGCGATGGCTGGAGGAGTTCGCCGGCGGCGAGGCCCTCGTGGAGCGTGTGCGCCTGGACCTGTCCAGCGGGCTGCACCTGGTGGGCGTGAAGCTGCTGGTGCCGGCCGGGTCGGGATTCGACCCCGGGGACGACACTTCGGAAGGGCGAACGGTTTTCGAATCCTCGACGCTCTTTCTGCGCCTGCGGCCGCTGAGCCTCGTCACCGGCGACCTGGTGGTGCCGGAGATCGTGGCGGTCAACCCGCAGTTGACGCTGGTGCAACGGTCTTCCGACGGTCTGGGCAACTGGGAAGCGATGCTCGCGGGCCGGAAAACGCGGCCGGCCGGGGCTGCGGGCGGAGTGACCCGGCTGCCGGAGATCCGGCTGCGCAACGTGCAGGTGCGGCAGTACCGCATCGACGAACGCGGGCGGACGGGGGGACTCTCGCAGGTTTTCTATGCCGACGCCCGCCCACGGGAGGACCGGCCGGGCGTGTACGACCTTTCGGTGACCAAGCTGCTCACCGGCGAGGCGGGGCAGGCCATCGGCGAAAGCAGCCGCTTGACCATCGACATGTCGACGCTGGCGGTGTCGGGTTCGCTGCCGTCGCTTTCGCTGGAGGAGCTGCTGTTTGCCGCGCCGCTGGAGCTGCGCCGCTGGCTGGACATGCTCCATCTGCGGGGTTACGTGCGGGCGGACACGTTCCAGTTCGATCCTCGGCGGGGCGGCGAAGCGCTGCTGAAGCTGCGCGACGCGGGGCTGTCGGTGCCGCTGGACATCCGCGAGCGGACGTTGCCGGAGGGACAGCGTTACGTCCGTTTTTCCGGCGTGTCCGGCACGATCCGGTTCGACGGCCGGACGGCCGATGTCGAGCTGGATGGCCGGTTTCGCGAGAGCCCGGTGTACCTGAGCGGCCGTCTCACGATGCCCGAGAGCGGGCTGCCCAGCCTGGAGGCGATGGCCTTCGAGCTGGAGGTCCGGGCCGAAAGGGTGCCCCTGCCGCGCTTCGACCCGGACAGGGATCCGGCCGAACGGCGGTTCGTGAACCGCTGGGCGAAGCTGCGGGAGTTCGTGGAGGACTTCGACGGCGACGGTCCGGTCGGCCTGTCGCTGAAGCTCCGCAAGGCGCCCGGCGCCGGCGCGGGTATCGAACTGGTGGAGGGGGTGATGACCGCCCAGGGGTGTTCGGGGGCGTACCTGGCTTTCCCGTACCGCGTGGAGGAGCTGACCGGCGAGGTGGTGTTCCGGCCGGACCGGAGCATCCTGATCCGCGAGCTGACCGGACGCCAGGGTCACGCGCGCGTGACCGTGAACGGCGTGGTCGGGGGCTGGCGGCCGGGGACGCCGGTGGAACTGAGCATCCGCGGCGAGCGTGTGCCCCTGAACGAGCGGCTGCTGACCTGCATGAAGCCCGAGGATCAGAGGCTGTGCCGGCAGTATCTGGGTTCGGCACTGATGGACCTGAACGTGCGGATGTCGCGGGAAGAGGCCCGCCCGGGTGCCGAATGGCCCCGGTGGCACACGGTGATCGACGTCACGTTCCGTGAGGGCACGGTGCATCTGCCGGGCTTTCCCGATCTGCTGAGCGGTCTGACGGGCCGGGCGCGGATATCCGGGCCGGATCTGGAGTTCGACGGCCTGCGTGCCCGCCGCGGGGAGGCCTGGGCGAGCCTGGACGGCCGGGCCCGGCTCGCCGGGGAACGCGTCGCGATGCTGGATCTGGATCTGCTCGCCGAAGACATGCAGCTTCAGGATGCTCTGGCCCGGGCCTTCGTGCCGGCTGCGGCCCGGGCGGACTTCGAGCGTCTGGAGGCCCGGGGCCGGGCGCGTCTTCAGGCGCGCCTGCGCAAGCCGCGAATCGATGCCCCGGTGAGCTTCGAGACCGACGCCCTGCTGGAGGACCTCCGTCTGCTGATCCCCGGGACCTGCCTGACCCTCGAGAATGCCAGAGTAACGGCCCGACTCTCCGACGACCGGCTGACGGTCGAATCCGTCGAGGGCCTCCTGAACGGGGTGTCGCCGTTCAGGGCGCGGGCGGAGGTCGTGTCGGCGGGGTCTGAAGGCTCACTCGAAGCCGCGGTGACCAGCGACCGGCTGGTGCTCGATGCCGCGTTGCGTGAGGGGCTGCCGGAGGGGCTGAAGCATCTCTGGGCGATGTTCGACCCGTCCGGCCAGGCGGCCGTCGCCCTGGAGTATGCCCGGCGCGCGGTTTCGCCGGGCGGCGCGGCTTCCGACAGCGGCGCCCGGGAGCACTATGTCGCGGTGATCGAGCCCGACGGCTGTGCGGTCACCTTCTCGCCGT
This sequence comes from uncultured Phycisphaerae bacterium, assembly GCA_938005315.1. Lineage (GTDB taxonomy): Bacteria > Planctomycetota > Phycisphaerae > UBA1845 > PWPN01 > CALLOB01. The sequence goes on along the minus strand of CALLOB010000118.1, from coordinate 19,328 downwards.
TTCCTTTGCGGCTGACCGGGCTGCGGGGCCGCATCACCGCCACGCCGGCGCGCATCGTGATCGACGGCGTCTCGGCCGAGCACGAGGCCGGCCATCTGGCCGTGGAGGGGACCGTTCTACGGGCGGGCGAAGCCTGGAAGGCTGAGCTTGGCATCCTGGCGGAGCGCATGACGCTGGCCGAGCCGTTGCGCAGGGCGATGCCGTGGCGGGTCCGCCGCATGTGGAACGATCTCAAGCCCGCGGGGGAATTCGATCTGCGGCTGGACCGTCTGGGCCTGGAGGTTCTGCCCGGGCGTCCGGCGACGTGGTCGATCGCGGGCCGGGGAGAGGTTCGCGGGCTGTCGCTGGCCGCGGGACCGGGTCTGAGCGGGATCGACGGCCGGATCGAGGAGCTGTCGGCCGAGATCGGCGACGGCCTGACGGTGTCGGGCCGGCTGCATGTCGACCGTGCCCGGATCGGCAACTGGCCGGTGACGAATCTGTCCGGGAGGCTGGATCGTCCGGCGGGCCGGTCGGAGGTTGCGCTGCGCGACCTGATCGGTGAGTTCTGCGGCGGGCGGGTTCTGGGATGGGTGGAGTTGGATGTTTCGTCGGGCCCGGCGGTGATGCACTGGGATGCAGACGGCGGGCAGGTCGTTCAGCCCCGCGATGCGGCTTTGGCGGGGCCTCCGCGGTACAGCCTTTCGCTGACGGCGCGGGACGTGCTGCTGGAGGACCTGCTCAACGCCGGCCGCCCGCCCGGCGAACGGCTGCGGCTTCACGGGCGGGTGGACGGCAGTCTGATGCTGACCGGACGTCTCGGGCAGCCGGGCAGCGTTGGCGGGAGCGGGGCGGCTCTGGTTCGCGAGGCCCAGATGCTCAAGGTGCCTCTGATGCTGTCGGTGCTGCAGGTGATTCACCTGGCGGCCGACGACAACGCGTTTCACCAGGCGGCCTTCGACTTCGTGATCGACGGGAGCGAGATCATCGTTCAGCGGATCGACCTGCAGGGCCAGGCGCTTTCGATGCTGGGCGCCGGCCGGGTCCGGCTGCCGGCCAAGGCCCTGCGACTGATCCTGCTGGCCGGCAGCCCCTGGCGTCTGCCGCGGGTCGGGGCGATCAGCGAACTGCTGGACGGCGTGGCCCGGGAACTCATGGAGGTCCATGTCACCGGGACGCTGGAGCAGCCGGAGTTCCGGGCGGAGATGGTGCGCGGGGTCCGCGCGACGGTGCAGGAGATCCTGAACCTGACCGTATCCGCTCCGCGGCGGGAGTGACCCGCGCGGCGTCCGGCGATCAGCGCAGGACCGCGGGGCGGTGGAGCTTGTGGCCGGACTGGCGGCGTCTGGATCCGTTGGCCTTCAGCACTTTCATGGCCTTGCGGTTATCGGCCACCTTGAAGATGCCCTTGGTCTTTCCGCCGCCGGCGCCGGTGGTGCAGTAGGCGTAGGCGATGTTGACATGGGCCTCGGCCAGCCGGCCGCAGACCTCGGCCAGGGCCCCGGGTTTGTTGGCCATCTCGATCAGCAGGACCTCCGCCTCGGTCATCGGCAGGTTGAGCGACTTGATCGCCGCCCGCACCGCGGCGGGATCTTCGGCCACCAGGCGCAGCACGCCGTGCTCGCTGGAATCCATCATGGTCATGGCGACGATGTTGACCCTGGCCTGGGCGAGGCAGCGACTGACCTGGGCCAGGACGCCGGGCTTGTTGACCAGGAAGACCGAGAACTGGGTGACCAACTCCATTGCCTGACCTCCCGAAAAAGCCTGCCGCCGCGATTCACGGGGCGACGCCGGCGGGGTTGCCGGGCGCGGGACGCTCCCGCGCGGGGCCTCACTCCTGGCGGCGTTTCCTGCGGGCGGCGTTGCGATACAGCTCCACGGTACTGATCATGGCCTCGCGCGTCGAGGCCGGATAGGACCACTCGTCGTCGGGGCCGACCACGTAACCCCCGTCGCGGCCCAGTTCGCCGATCCGGCGGTGCGTCTGGGCCACGGTTCCGGCGACGTTGCCGGTCAGCAGGGTGGCGGCCTCGATCCCGCCGCACAGGCACATCCGCCCGGCGGTGCGCCGGCGGATCCAGTCGAGGCGGTTGCAGTTGGGCTGCAGGGGATCGACGGCGTCCAGGCCGATCTCCAGGAAGTCGTCGATCAGGGGGGTGATGTTGCCGCAGCTGTGCAGGACGACCGGCGCGCCGGCGGCGTGGTAGACCTCCAGCAGCAGGGCCAGATGGGGCTTGATGAGGCGCCGCCACAGTTCCGGTCCGAAGATGCCGCCGGAGCTGACGCCGTAGTCGTCGCGGATCCAGGCGGCCTCGACGCCGATCCGCAGATACTCCCGCGCGATACGGATTTCGAAATCCGCGATGCGTCCGATCAGGGCCTCGACGAGATCGCAGCGGTCCAGCACCGCCGTCTGCAGGTTCTGCATGCCGGCCAGCAGCCAGGCCCGTTCGAACAGCGAGAAGGGGTGTTCGGCGACCAGCAGCCGGTCCTGATCGGGCCGGATGTGGGCCAGATCGGCGAACCGGCCGGGCTCGCAGGGATCGGGCCAGCTCATATGATCCAGCCGGCTGATGGAGCGCTCCAGCGGATGGGCGATCGGAAAGGGCATCAAGGCCGGGTCGGGCGACTCCTTGCGCCAGGTCACGCCCCAGATGTCTTTCCAGACGGTCTGGCCCGGCGGGCGGTTGTCTCTTGGGTCGCCGCCCCAGTAGCGCAGACGGTGAATGGGCCAGTCGAGTTTGCAGGGAAGCAGGGCGTCGGGTGAGCAGCGAAGCGTGGCCAGCAGTTCCTGCTTTGGAAACCCTTGGGCCATGGAGCCTCCCGCCGCCGAGAGGAGTGCCGCCGGCGAATCCATCGAATTATAACCGACTCCGCCGGCGGAGGCCACGGGCCCTTTCGGTTGCGGACCGGAGGGCGTTGAGAAGAGGGGGGTACGGAGGCCGGGATCAGGCCGTCCGCTTGGGGGCGTGGCCCGTGTCCGGGAAACGGTCGGCCGGCGCGGGGGGCCGGCCGCTACGGCGCTGCGCGTCGCAGCCACGTGTTCGGAAGCGGTCACTGCTTCTCGAATATCACCGTGATGGCGGCGTTGCCGCTGGGGCACTCGGCGGTGATATCGATCTTGTACCTGGCGACGTCGACGGTACTGCCGTCGTTGAGGACCACCTGGTCGACGAAGGCCTCCCCGGGCAGTTGCACGGTGTACGTGTTCTCCGCCGACAGCGTCGCCAGGGCCGGATCGGTCGCACGCACCCAGTAGCAGGTGCGATCCATGCCCGGCACCGGCGCCGGGAAGGTCGCCTCGTAGTCGATATCGTTCCCGTTGATCTGGAGGCCGTCGTCTCCGAAGTAGAAGAACTGGAAGCTGTAGTCGAAGCCCTCCAGAGGCGCCCCGCTCTCGTCGAGCGGGGGGATGAACTCGAGAACCAGGTCCCGGGTGCCGTCGAACAGCAGCGGGTCGCGCGGCGAGCCGCGGAGGGGCGGGTCTCCGGGGTCATAGTCGGCGAGGGCTCCCGGAGGTCCCCAGCGGACCAGCCGCGGGATGCTCGTGAAGATGTAGTTGAGCATGCGCGAGTACCGCTCCGTGCCGCCGTCGTCGAAATCCACCTGCACGGTGAACGTGTCACCCACCTCCATGACCGCGTTGGGCGTCACGAAGGTTCCAAAGCGATCGCCGGAGGCCTCGAGCGCATAGCCCGTGAGGCTCCAGAGCTGTCCGGTCCACGGCTCGGTCGTCAGCGGCAGGTAATCCGGGGCCGGGGAATCCAGCAGATGCGCGCCGGTGATCGTGCGGGCGGCCGACGGCTCGGTCTGGACCTCGAAGGTGATGACGGTCAGGCGGGAAAGAGCCTCCGCCAGCTCCTCCGGCGTGCCGTGGTAGAAAGGCCGGGAGTCCTCGACCTGGATCTTCAGGTTCATGAAGAAGTTGGCGCGGACATCGCCCGTCGGGAATCCCCAGGCGCCGGCCCCGTCCTCGAGGTCGTCGATTATCCCGTCGCCGTCGTCGTCCGCGTCGAAGAGATCCACGAGGCCGTCCTCGTCGCCGTCCGCACCGTCGCCGGCCTCGCCGGCAAGAAGCGTGCCGGCGCCCTTGCCGAAGGAGTTCACGCCCACCGGCACGTCGTTTTCGCCCAGGCGCGTTTTCGAGTCGTCGTCCAGCGACGCCTCCGGAATCTCGGCGGCGGCCATGATCGGCCCGAGGCCCAGGTTCGCCGGAATACCGATGTCGCCGAGGTCGACATCGCCCTGCGGTTTCAGGCCGGTCAGGCCGGTACCGTCGGCCACCGCGAGCAGCACCGGGCCCAGCGGTTTGCCGTCGGATCCCACGATGGTCAACACGAAGGTGTTGCCCGACTCCGACCCGGGAATGTCGATCTCGAAGGCTCCGTTCTCATCCGCCACCCCCCGATACACCCGCTGCGTCTGCTCGCTGACCGCGGTCACCACGAAGCCCCCGGTGGCCGCGAAACCGACCTCCCGACCATTGGCCGGTGCAGCCTGCCCCGCAGGCGCGCGGTCGAGGTTGAGGGTGCCTCGAATCGCGAGGTTTCCTCCCGGCCCATCGCCCCCGACCTGCTCGTCGTCCAGGCCGGTTCCGGGCGTGCAGGCCATCGGGATGCCGATCAGCCAGGTTGCTGCCAGACCAGGAAGAACCACGCGAGTCAGGAAATCAGACAGGCTCATGAGTACCTCGCTTTCGAATCGCGTCGACATGTCGGCCGGTTGCGCGCCGGCCATGGCGGACCGCAGCGCCTCTGTGACGAACAGGCGCGGTGTGCCATGCTTACATCGACATGCGGCGATGGGCGCTTGAACAGGCGAGCCGGCGGGTACGGGCTGTCCGATAAGACCGGCGGGGAAAGCGTTACGGCCGGCGGATCCGTTCGCGGCATCCGGCGTTCGCGCTGCCGATCGTGCCGCAGGCGGCCGGCCCGGTGACGCGGGCCGTAGAGACGCGGGCCGTTGAGCGGCCGCTCAGGCCCAGATCGACCCGGTGGTGGCGTGCATGATCACCTGCCGGGGCCTGCCGTGGGCGTGTCTGCCGTTGTGGCTGCTGTTGACGCCGGTGTAGAACAGGTGCCACTTTCCGCCGTGATGGACCAGAGCGTGACCGGCGTAGAGACCCCAGGAATCCGGCTGGGTCTCGTCGCCGCGCCGCAGCCACGGCCGGCGGGCGGGCCGCTCCCAGGACGTCCCGTCGGCCGAGAAGCACCACTCCAGGTCCATGGTCTGCGCCTCGACGCGGTAATGCCCGAGCATGCCCACCCGACCGCGGGGCGTGATCGTCATCGACAGGTAGTAGAACTGCATGTCCGTCGGATCGGCGAGGTCGCGCCGGATCACGCGACGGCGTTCGGGGAAGTCCAGGCCGTCATCGGAGCGGTAGCGGTCGATGACCCGCAGCAGGCCCGGGGCGTTGTCGTGGGCGATGTAAGCCGGGTCATCTCCGGGCACGGGGACCAGGGCGACGGAGTACATTTCGAAAGTGCCGTCGGGCAACTGATAGACGGTGGTGGCATCGTTGCTGATCTTGCGGGGCACGGCCGCGGGCTCGTCGGCGGGCCGGGTGGCACCGGCCCGCAGGCGGACGCCGTCGGGCGAGGCGATGCCGGCGGCGGCGCGGTCGATCGGGTGGTAGAGCACCGGCCAGGCGGGGTCGAGCACGCGATAATGCCGGCCGTCGTGACTCTCGGCCGCGAGGTAACGCAGGACCTCAGGTCCGTGAGCCCAGAAATACAGCCGGTGGCGGCCGTTCTTGAGATGCAGGTGGATTCCCTGAACGGGGTTCCAGTCATCCGGGAGGCCGCCGATGGAGAACGGGCCGTCCGGGGGATCGCCCGCGGACCGCCGGGCGGGGGTCCGGGTCATCGGCTCGCCGGGTCGGCCTTCGGCGAAGGCCAGAGTGAAGCGTTCACGGCTACCGGAGGTCGAGTACCAGATGCGCCAGCGACCGTCTTCCAGCGGCTCGGCCGGGCAGGTGAAGTTCTGGATGTGGTCGCCTTCCCATGGTTCGGCCGGCTCAAGGACGATGCCGTGCCTCGTCCAGGCCTCCGGCGGGCAGGGCCGGGGGACTGCGGTGTTCCCGGCGGCGCCCGCCGCTGGGGCGCGTATGGCGGTCGCGGCCGCCAGGCCGGCCCCCAGTCGCAGGGATCCCTGGAGAAACGCGCGTCGATCGAGCGTGGGCATGTGCGTCTCCGCGAACCCGGTGTCGCCGGCTTGCGGCCGTCAACGATCGATCGTCGGTCGCCGGGGGTCTGGAGAATAACTTTCATTCGGGCGGGTGTGAAGAGCGGACCGATGCGGGGGTATACTGTGCGGCGGCGTCCGGTCGTTCCCCGCCGACCGGCCCCGGAGAGACGGCCATGAACGAGAATCGAGCGATTTCCCGCCGCGGCCTGTTGAGCGGCGTCGGCTGCGTGGCGTGCCTGGGGGCGTTCGGGCGTCTGGTCATGGCGGCGGAGGCGGCCGCGACACGGCCGGCCGTCGGGCCGCCCCGGCTGTCCCACGGTCTTCTGGGGCGGACGAAGTACCCCGTGACGCGGGTGAGTTTCGGAGCCATCCGCATCACCGACAGGAGCGGCGTGCGGGTGGTCAAGGCGGCGATCGACCGCGGGGTGAACCTGATTCACACCTCGGCCAGCTACGCCGGCGGCAACAGCATCCGCGGGGTGGCCGAGCTGTTCAAGGCTCCCGGCGGCTACCGCGACAAGGTGTTCCTGTGCCTCAAGAGCTACCATCCGCAGCGCGAAGCGGAAATCGACGAGATGCTCTCGACACTGGGCACCGATCACGCCGACGCGGTGTTGACCGAGCTGCACGAGCCGTCGCGCGAGCGGCTGGATGCCATCCGCCGACAGCAGGATGCGCTGCTCAAGAAGGGCAAGATCCGGCACACCGGCTTCGTGTGCCACGGCCGGACGATCGAGGTGATGAAGATGGTGTCCGTCGAGGCCCGGGGCTACTTCGACGTGGCGTTGCTGGCCATGGCCATGGGCGGCGGTCGGCCCGGGCGGGGCGGAAACCGCGCCGACGCCCGCAGCCAGGAGTTCGACAAGGCTCTCAAGGTGCTCAAGGCGGCGGGCCTCGGCGTGCTTTCGATGAAGAGCGGCGCCAAGGAGGCCGTGGGGCAGGGGAAGAAGGTCTTCGAGCCGCACGTCAAGTCGCTGCTGGAGGCCGGGGCCGACTCGGTGCTGACGAGCATCAACAGCTTTCAGCAGGTGGAGATGATCGCCGGGCTGGATCTCGGGTCGCCGATGAGCGAGGGCGAGCGTCAGGCCGCGGCGGAGTTCCGCGAGCGGCGGCGGGGGGCGTGCCTGATGTGCGGCGAGTGCCGGGCGGCCTGTCCGCGGGGTCTGCCGGTCAACGACCTGATGCGCGTTCGCCTGTACCTGGAGACCTACGGCTGGGCGGACCATGCGGCCGCGGAGTTCGCGGCGCTGGGCGTGGCCCCGGAGCAGTGGTCGGCCTGCGGCGATTGCCGGGCCTGCTCGGCGGTCTGTCCGGCGGGGCTGGCCGGCGCGGCGACGGTTCATGCGATGGCCGGGCGGTTCGCCTGAGCCGCGAGGCGCCGTCAGCGCTGGCGGCGTCATCGATTGGCGGGGCGCTCAGGGGCCGGGCTGGTCCGGCCGCGGGCCGGACGATGAGGATGGAGCATCGAACCGGAGGAAAGGCCCGATCCGGGCGACGGTCCTGGGGCCGATGCCTTTGACTGCGGTCAGGTCCTCCGGTTTCCGGAAGACCGGTGCTGATTCCGTCGAGCGGGCGCGGGCCCGGTCGCGGTATTCCACGATCCGGCGGGCGATGGCTTCGCCGATGCCGGGGAGCGTGGCCAGTTCCTCCCATGCGGCGGTGTTCGGGTCGATCCGCTGCTCGACGCGTCCGACGGCGGCCGGGTCCACGGGGATGATCTCGTCGAGGAACAGGGGTCGGATGCACCGGGTGCCCAGGACATAGGCCAGCACGCCTCCGCAGAGGACGTAGCAGGTCCACATGGGGATCGCGTCGCGGGGGATGGCGGGCGGGAGGCGGAATGATCCGGCGGACCGGGGCATCGGGTGTACCTCGGATATGAGCGTGCCGGCGCGTCAGGCCTCGACGCCGGCCGGTGCGTCTCAAGCCCGGCGAGATGCGGCCGGGGGCTTGCGCGCGGTGGCCAGCAGCGCGTTCCGGATCTCTTTGAGCACGTTGTAGCCGGCCTTGGGGGTCATGTCCTCACGGATCAGCCCTCCGGAGGGTATCCGACCGGCTCCGGGGCGATCGACCAGGTCGACCCAGTTGATGCTTTCGACGAAGGGCTTGCTGAGAGCGATCTCGCAGAACTCGCGGATCCACAGGGCCTGGGTATTCTCGTCCCAGGTGTTGCGCCAGTATCCGCCGGCGGACTCGGCGCCCGGGGCGGAGGGCACCTGGAGGGCGGTGATGTGCAGCGGCTTGCCGAAGTTGCCGAGCCGATCGAGTTTCTCGGAGATCTGGAACATGTCCCGCAGGAAGTGGCCGTCGACCGGGGGGCCGAACACGAAGCGGCTGCCCAGGCCGTCGAAGCCGACGCCGCTCTGGACGATCATCTCGGCGTAGAGCATCGGGGGGATGGTGCGCTGGTTCCGGGCGTAGTACTCGCCCCAGGGCGAGACCAGGTCGATGATCGCCTGGGATCGCGGAGCGAGCTGCTTGACCAGCGAGACCGAGACCCGGGTGATCTCCATGATCTGTTCGAGGGTGAAGCTGAAGGTGTTGTCGGCATGGACGCCGCTGACGACCTCCCACTGCTGGACGTAGTTGCCGTAGCGTTCGACGATGCGGCGGACGTGCTCGAAGATCAGGTTGCGCACGGTCTCGTAGTCGGTTTCGTACATGCCGAGCCAGTCGGGCAGGTCGGCCTCGCGGAAGCTGACCAGCGGGCCGATGCGGACCGGCAGGCGGTTCTTGACCAGCCACTCGATCCAGGCGTCGAACGGCCGCCAGTTGTGCTCCTGCTGTTTGGGTTCGACCAGCCGCCAGGGGATCGGCAGGGTGGCAAAGTCGAACGCCTCGGCCAGGAGCCTGCGGCAGGGCTCGGCGGTATTGGCCAGGTCCAGGGTGCAGCCGAAGGTTCCGCGGGAGAAGGCCCGGGCCTGCTTTCGCCGGGCGAGGAAGATGTCGGCGTGGAAGCGGCTGATGCGGTCTCCGGTCTGCAGCGTCAGAGCCAGGGCTTCGTCGGCGAGGGCGGCCTGGCGGGCGGGGTCGTCCTCCTTGACGGCCTCGACGAAGCGGTCGCGGGCGGCTTCCAGTTCCGCGGCCAGGGGCTCGAACCCCTCGTAGTCGAACAGTCCCCAGTCCTCGCGCTTCTGGTCGATGCGCATGAGCCGGCCGCGGACCAGTTCCAGGGGCAGGCAATAGTCCTTGTCGCGGTCCAGGAGACGGCCGGTCTCCAGGAGGTAGGCTCCGCAGCCGGGGACCTGCCAGAACGTGGCCAGGCTGGCCGGTCCGTCGGCACGCTTGGCGCAGACCAGCACATGATCGCGCAGCTCGAACTCCGCCCGCAGGGGCACGCCCTCGCTGCCGACCAGGTAGGTGCCGGCCAGGGCGGCCTTGTTCTGCAGCGGGGAGCGGGGGCCCAGGGCGAAACGAAGCATGGGGCGGTTGCGACCTCGGTGGTTCGGCGGACGGTCCGCGTCGGGCACCGGCCCGGTCGAGGATGTCGCATCCGCCGCAGGAGCGCTGGAGTGTACGGCATGAGCGGGACAGACACAAGGCGCCGGCGGAGCCCCGGCGTGCTGCGGCGATCGCGTGCTTGCCGCATCCGGCGGGGACGGATAACCTTCGGTCTGCCTGCCGGCGGAGCGGGTCCGGCGGCGGAGGGGGGAAGCGGCCCGGCCCGATCGCCGCCGGCCAGGGAGCAGATGACGGTGAACGTATTCATCTCGGCGGACATGGAAGGCGTCTGTGGAATCCGGCACTGGGAACAGGCCGAGCCGAAGCTGATGGACTACGAACTGGGGCGGGAGTGGATGGCCCTGGACGTCAATGCGGCGGTGGAGGGCGCGCTGCGGGCCGGGGCCACCCGGATCGTGGTGAAGGACGCCCACAACGAGGCCAACAACATCCGGCCCGACAAGCTTCATCCGGCGGCCGAGCTGATCAGCGGATGGGGGCCGCTGAGCAGCATGGTCGAGGGGGTCGATGAGTCCTTCGATGCGGTGTTTCTGGTCGGATACCATGCCCGGGCGTGTACCGACCGCGGCACGCTGGCTCACACGTGGTCGAGCAACGTCCTGGAGCTGAGCCTCGACGGCCGGCCGATCGGCGAGGCGTTCTGGTCGGCGGCGTTCGCCGGGCATTTCGGCGTGCCGGTGGCCATGGTGACCGGCGACGACCTTCTGAAGGCTCAGGTGGAGGAGGAACTGCCGCCGGGCGTGCACTACGTCATCACCAAGACGGGCATGGGGCACAAGTGCGCCCGGCTGCGCCCGCCGGCCGACGTGCGTGAGGAGATCCGCGACACGGCCGCGGCGGCGCTGGACGGCGTCGAAGGGCTGACACCGCTGCGGACGGAGTGGCCGGCGACGCTGAGCATCCGCTTCCGGCACTGGGAGCACCTCAGCGCCGTGGAGGCGATTCCCGGCGTGCGGCGCACGGGCATCGACTCGTTCGCCTGCACGCCTTCGGACATGGTCGAGGCCCAGCGATACTTCATCACCATGCACCGGCTGGGCAGGCCGCCGCAATGAGAAGGGCCGGCGGGTGCGCGGCCTTCGACCCGCGGCGGCCCGGTGCGTTCCGGACCGGTGGAGGAACCCGACCATGCGTTTGGCCGTCACCGGCGCGACCGGTTTTCTGGGCCGGTATATCGTCAACCATCTCCTGGCCCGCGGCCATTCCTGCCGCGGCACGTATCGCCCCGGACACAGCGACCGGGGGGGCTTCCTCGACGGGCCGCTGGAGTGGGTGCCGTTCGATCTGGGCGACCCGGCCGGCTGCGGGCCAGTGGTTCGCGGAGTCGATGCGGTGGTGCATGCGGCCCTGCACCGGCAGGGGGCGGGTTTCCGCGGCGCCGAGGGCGACCTGGTCCGGTTCGCGGAGCTCAACATCGTCGGGACGCTGCGTCTGATCCGCGCGGCCGTCGATGCCGGCGTGGGACGGTTCGTCTTCATCTCCACCTGCGCGGTGCACGAAGTGATCCTGCCGGACCGGCCGCTGGACGAGGCCCATCCGCTGTGGCCCACGAGCCACTACGGGGCCCACAAGGCGGCCATCGAGAAGTTCGTGCACAGCTTCGGCTTCGGCGAGGGCTACCCGATCTGCGCGCTTCGGCCGACGGGCATCTACGGTCTGGCCCGGCCGCCGGAAGCCAGCCGGTGGTTCGACATCGTCCGGGCGGTGAAGGCCGGCGAGGCGGTGTCCACGGCCCGGGGCGGCAAGGAGGTCCACGCGGCCGACGTCGCCCGGGCGGTGGAGATCCTGCTGGAGGCCGAGGGCGTCGCCGGGCAGGCCTACAACTGCTGCGACGGCTACGTGGCCGAGGAGGAGGTTGCCCGGATCGCGCGGGAGCTCTGCGGCAGCGACAGCCCGATCGCATCGCTGAACCGCGGGCCGAAGAATCAGATCGACACCCGCAAGATCCAGGCGCTGGGCATGGTGTTCGGCGGCCGTGAGCGGCTGCGGGCGACGGTGGCCGAACTGCTGGCCGTGGCGTGAATCGACCGCATCGCGGCCGTATCGGGTCTCGTCGTCGCCGGGATGCATCGGGTGCGCGAGGCGGCCCGGCTGGAGGGCATGCCGGGGCCCGATTACACTGGCCTCATGAGGTGGTTTCCCCGGCGATCGCCGGCGCTGCGCCGCACGGTGCTGATCGTCTATTGGATCGGCATCTTCACCCTGACGCACACGCCCCACATCGAGCGTTTTCGCCCCGACCGGTGGCGCTTCAAGTACGAGGACCGCGTGGTCCACTTCCTGTTCTACTCGGGCTGGGCGTGGTGCTGGCGGGGGCTGCTGCTGGCGTCGCGCGGCCGGGTGACGCATCGCGACCTGGCATGGATCGTGGCCGGCGGGGCGGCCTACGGCGTGTTCGACGAGCTGACCCAGCCCCTGGTCGGCCGAAACGCCGAACTGGCCGACTGGCTGTGCGATCTGGCGGGCCTGGCGACGGTAGCGCTGGTTTATGGGACCGCCGGGCCGGGTTCGCGTCGGGCGGGAAGACGAGGATCTCTGTCCGGGGATCGCCGGTCGGGGCCATGAGGGGTCGGCAAGCCGCCCGGCAAGCGGCGCGGATCGCGGTGTCCTGAGCCGGACCGGAAAAAACTGGCTGTTTCAGGTCGGCGGATGGTATGATGGCGTGAAGGGCCGGGCGGAAAGAAGCTCCGGGGGAATCCTCGGCACGCGGCGGATGCGTGCGCGTGCCAGGGAGACCGAGCGGCGTCGCCAGTCGAGGGGCACCGGCCCGGGTGCCGGGACCGAGGGGTGGCCGGCCTGACGTTCGCCTCTTCGAATCCGTCCGAGGGGTCATGATGCCACCTGTCGTGCCTTGCCTGTGCGGAGCATACGGACAGGTCATGCCCGCAGGGGTCGGCGCGATGCGACGGATCTTCCTGCCGCATGGGGCCGGCCGCTGCCTGGCCGCGATCGAGCGACCGGAGGGCAGCATTCGACTGGCGGGACGGTATCCCGGTCCGGTGCATCAGGGGCGGGCCGGCTCACCATGTCAGGCTGAACCGCAATCCCAGGCAGGACAGCCGCGCGACGGCAGGCTTCCCGTCCGAGGATTTCATCCGTCATAGGCAAGGGGGGACCAGCCATGATGCACATCGGCAACCACCGCATCGGCGGCGCGATGGCCGCGACCGTCCTGCTGGCCTGGAGCATTTCGCCGGCGATGGGGCTGTGCCCTCCGGGGTGGACGTGCGACTGCAAGGTCCAGACGCCCTCGGTGCCTCCCGGGGCCGGCTGGGCCACGGTCCACAACCCCAGCTTCGAGAACGGCTTTGCCGGCGGCGTCGGCAACAGCTGGGGCGCGCTGGTCGAATCGTTCTCCGGCACGCCGGGCTTCTCGGCCTCGACCCTGCGGGCCACGCACGGCAGCGTCTCGCAGCGGATCGACGTCCCCGAATGCGCGTATGGCCTGACCGGCCAGCGGATCGGCATCTACCAGCAGATGTACGTCGTGCCCGGACAGACCTACACGCTCACCGCGGATGTCTACATGGAGATCGATCAGCCCGAGGGGTACTCCGGCGAGAACATGATCGCCGCGGCGGGTCTGGACCCCTACGGCGGCATCGGCCTGCACGAAGGATCGGTGGTCTGGTCGGTGGTCCAGGGCGACAAGAACGTCTGGCGGCAGGTCACGGTATCGGCCACGGCGGTCTTCGAGGTCATGACCGTCGTCGTCCAGGCCGAGCGCAAGTGGGGCGGTTTCGGCTGGGGGAGGATCTGGATCGACAGGATCACCATCAGCGGGCCGGCGCCGACGAGTCCGCCGTCGCCGCCGGAGGTCGAGCCGCCGGACCCGGACGACGGCATTCCGGCGACCACCGGCGGGGAGCTCGTGGTCAACGGAGGCTTCGAGAGCGGCTGGAGCAACGGCCTGGCCGGCTCCTGGAGCTCCTGGTCCACCGCCGGAACGGGCTACTGGAAGCAGTCCACGCGGATCGGCAAGATCGGCGCCGGCAAGTACGACTACGGCGAGGCCGACACCGTCGCGGCCATGAATCCCCGGACCGCGCTGACCATGCAGATGAACGACGCGGACTACTGGGGCACGCGGCCCAACATGGTGGATACCATCATCGTGGGGCGGCTCTATATCGATCATCTGATGTCGACCTATCTGAGCAATCCCACGTACTACGGCCGCGTTCACGCCGACAACTGCTACAACGAGCAGGTCAATCACCCGCGTGTCGACTGCTGGCAGGGGGTCAACGAGCCGGGCACCATGGGGACGGACTGGGCCGGCGTGCTGGCGTTCGAAAAGGCCTTCGTCCAGCGCTGCCATGAGCTGGGGATGAAGGCCGTCACGCTGAACCTGTCGGTCGGGGCCCCCGGAAACATCTGGGCGATGCTGGATGCGCATGAGCTGCTGGAGATCACCGATTACGTGGGCTACCACTCCTATGGCGGCCCCAACGATCAGTTGATGATCATCAACGCCCAGTACGATCCCCCGTGCGACTACGCCCTGCGCTGGCGGAAATACGTGGACATGTATCGGGACCGCGGCTGGCGGATGCCGCCGGTGATCTACACCGAGGCCACGACGTTCTCCGGCTGGCGCGGCGTGTTCAGTCCCGCCCAGATCCGCGACGACCTGCTGGCCTTCGGCCCGTACATGAACGAGAACCGCTGGGTCGCCGGCATGACGCTGTTCGTGGCCGGCGGGACCGGGGAATGGAGCGCCTGGGACATCCGGGGCCAGGGCGACATCGCGACCGCCTGCGGCGCATGGAACGCGGCCAATCCGTCCGAAGCCACGGAAGGCCTGTACAGCCAGCAGTTCGGAGCCGGGCAGGTTCACCCGACCACCCTGTCGCAGATGCAGAATCCCAACGCCGCCTTCACCGGCGGCATCCGCCAGCAGATCACCGGTCTGACGGCCGGCTCCACCTACCTGCTGGACATGGATTTCCGGTACGAGTTCCGCGGCTACCAGCCCCAGGTGAGCTTCCATACCGGCGTGGATCCCACCGGCCAGACGAGCAACCCCCAGGCCGCCAGCATCCTCTGGAGCGACGATCTGATCGTCGGCGAGAACGCCGTTCACGAGGTATGGGAGCGCACCTGGCGGACGTTCGTGGCCACGGGATCCACCGCCTCCATCTGGATCAAGGCCTCCCAGTCGGTCAACAATCCGGCTTACCGGATCAGCGTCGATCGGGTTTCGGTCAGACGGGTGGTGGACCCGCCGACGACGCCGGTCATCGGTCTTTCGCCCGGCAGCCTGGCCCCGACATGCGTGCAGGGCGCCAATGCCGCCAGTCAGACGTTCACCGTGGCCAACGCCGGCGTCGGCACGCTGAGCTACTCGATCAGCGATAACGCCGCCTGGCTGGCCTGCTCGCCGGCCTCGGGCACCAGCACCGGCGAGGCCGACACCATCACCGTGAGCTACACGACCTCGGGGCTGGCGGCGGGCACCTACCACGCGACCATCACGGTGTCCGATCCGGCCGCCGCGAACAGCCCGCAGACCATCCCGGTGACGCTTACCGTGACCGCGGCCGCGCCGACTATCAGCCGGTCGCCCGCGGCTCTGACGCCCTCCTGCACCGCAGGCAACAACGCCGCCGCCCAGACCTTCACCATCGCCAACAGCGGCGGGGGGACGTTGAATTACTCCATCACGGACAATGTGTCATGGCTGTCCTGCTCGCCGACCAGCGGCACGAGCACCGGCGAGGTCGATACCATCAACGTGACCTACACGACCTCAGGCCTGTCCGCCGGCACCTACGACGCCACGATCACCATCACCGCCTCCGGGGCGACCAACAGCCCCCAGACCATCGCGGTGACGTTGACGGTCCAACCGGTCGCGCCACAGATTCCGGGGGATATGAACGGCGACCGGAGGGTCAACGAGCAGGACGTGGCCGCATTCCTGGGCTGCGCGACCGGACCGGGGCTGGGACCGCCCGGGCCCGGCTGCGGTCCGGGCGACATCGACACCGACGGCGACGTGGATCAGGCCGATTTCGGCCTGTTGCAGCGTTGCCTCCATCCGCCCGCGCAACCGGCCGATCCGAATTGCGCTTCCTGACGCCCGGCGAACGGCCCTGCGTGCGGCAGACGGGACGACCTTGTACCGTCGGCCGGTGGCGATCGTGCCGGGCAGCTCCGCGCCTGCGGGGATGCACGCCGAGGCCCGTCGCCGAGGTCCCATTCGATGTGTCCGTTGCGGCGGTCCGACGGGGCTTGGACCGGCGCGTCGAGAACGATTATTCTGACGTCGAGCCGGTCGGGCCGGGGGCGGCGAGTCGGTGTGGCCGGGGCGCCCGGCCGGCAAGGCGGGTTGATGGCGCCGGCGGGGCGGCGATGTCACACGACGCACCGCCTGAGGGTTTGAGGCCTTGTCGGCGGAGGATCGGATGGCCAGTCCGCAGGCCATGGAGGGCGCCGATGGGCATGCGCCGTTGATTCTTCGGCCCGGCGCGGCGGGGGTCTGGTACGTCGCCCACACGCGCTCGCGCAATGAGAAGGCCCTGGCCGGCGACCTGAGCAAGCTTCGCATCTACAACTATCTTCCGCTGATGCCGCGGGTGACCCGCAGTCCGGTGACCCGGCGGGTGTCGCGCAGCCTGGTGCCGGTCTTTCCGGGTTACGTCTTCTTCTTCGCCGGCCAGGAACAGCGTTACCTGGCCCTGCGCACCAACCGTATCGCCCGGGTGCTGGAGGTGCCCGACCAGGCCCAGCTGATCGCCGAGCTCCGGCAGGTCGATGTGCTGGTGGCCAGCGGGCGGGCCCTGGAGGTCGCCAACACGCTCAAGGCCGGGGAGTGGGGGCGGATCGTGGCCGGCCCGCTGCAGGGGCTCGAGGGTGTGGTGGAGCGCGTGTCGGGGCAGTGCCGGCTGCATATGAACGTGACGATTCTCGGGCAGAGCGTCAACGTGGAGGTGGACAGCGGCAACGTCGAGCGGATCGATCCGCCGTCGGTGGCGCCGGTCGGGCAGCGATAGGCCGGACGGCACCGGCGGCGGCGTTGCGAAGAGTGAACTGTAGCGGCGGGGTGGAGTGATCCGGAAGGCGCCCGGGCGGCGCCGCGGGCTCCCGGAGGTCCGCCATGGGGCAGAAGGTCGCCGTACTCATACCGTGCTACAACGAGGCCGCCACCATCGGCAAAGTCATCGACGACTTCCGGTCCGCGCTGCCTGAGGCGGAGATCATCGTCTTCGACAACCGTTCCACGGACGCGACCGCCGAGATCGCCCGCGACCATGGGGCGACGGTCTGTCGCGAGCCGCGACAGGGCAAGGGCTACGTCGTCGAGTCGATGTTCGACCGCATCGACGCCGACTTCTACCTCATGGTCGATGGCGACGACACCTACCCGGCCGAGTACGCCGAAAAGCTCCTGCGGCCGGTGATGGACGGCGAGGCGGACATGGTGGTGGGGGCGCGGCTGGCGGACCACGCGGCCGGTTCGTTCAGGCCGCTGCATGTCTTCGGCAACCGGCTGGTCTGCCGCCTGGCCAACTGGGTGGGCCGCGGGAGCCTGACGGACATCATGAGCGGTTATCGGGCTTTCAACCGCCGCCTGGTGCGGTGTATCCCGGTGGTCTCGGCCGGTTTCGAGATCGAGACGGAAATGACCCTCCAGGCGATGTACTACCACCTGAAGATTCTGGAGGTGCCGATTCCCTACCGGTCCCGGCCGCCGGACAGCTTCAGCAAGCTGCGGACCTTCCAGGACGGAGCGAGGGTGTTGTGGAAGCTGTTCAGCCTCTTTCGGGCGTTCAAGCCGTTGACCTTTTTCGGGGCGGTGGGGCTGATCCTGCTGATGCTGGGGCTGCTGGCCGGGATTCCGCCGGTTCACGATTACCTCACCGAGCCGGACCATTACGTGCACCACGTTCCGCTGGCGGTGCTGGCGGTGGGTCTGGTCCTGCTGGGCACGGGGTTCGTGTTTCTGGGTATTCTGCTGCACGCCGTGAACTGGCGGTTCAAGGAGCTGCACAACGTCCTGACCCGCAGCGGTGGGGATGTCAGAAGGCCCTGAGCGGCCACTCGGCCGCTGGGGGCCGGCCGTGAACGCCAAGCCCCAGCCGCATGGCGGCACGCTGCCGGCTCAGCGATTTAGGAGTGTGTTCCAAAAGGTCTGCGCGACGTCCCTGCCGCCGGTCTGCGGGGGGGGCCTGGTCGAACCCGGTGGCCATCAGGGGCGTAGAGGGAGGAGGAGGGCCCGTCACCGATGCCCGTAACTGTTTTCCGCAAAGAGAATTAGCAGTAATCTAGTTTGATTGTGGCGGCTTCGGAATGCCGATATGATGGTGGTACTTGCCGGCCTTGCCGGCCTGTGAATACCCGACGGAATCGCAATTACAGCCGTGCTTCAAGCGGCTGACGGGGACGGAGTCTAAACTGACCCGGCGGACAGGGCGTTCGAGGGTCGGGACGGCTTTGCGACGCGGGGGCGGCGAGAACTTGCGGGCCTGGTGAGGCGGGGTCTGTGAGGTGATGCCTGTGCCCAAGGCCATCGTGACGGGGGCCGCCGGTTTTATCGGTTCGCATGTCTGCGAGGCCCTGCTGGTCGAAGGCTGGTCGGTGACGGGCATCGACAGTTTCGACGGCTTCTATGACCCGGCGGTCAAGCGTCGCAACATCGCCGGATGCCTGGCCGACGGACGGTTCCGGCTGGTCGAGGCCGACATCCGCGACGCCGCAGCCATGGAGCAGGCGACGGCCGGCGGGGCGGACGCGGTCATTCACCTGGCGGCACGGGCGGGTGTGCGGCCGTCGATCGAGCAGCCGGTGCTGTACGCGGATGTGAACGTCACCGGCACGGCGGTGATGCTGGAGGCGGCGCGGCGGGCGGGGATCGGGCGGTTCGTGTTCGCCAGCAGCTCGAGCGTATACGGCAACAACGCGAAGGTGCCGTTCGCCGAGTCGGATCCGGTGGATGAGCCGATCTCGCCGTACGCGGCGACGAA
This sequence comes from uncultured Phycisphaerae bacterium, assembly GCA_938005315.1. Lineage (GTDB taxonomy): Bacteria > Planctomycetota > Phycisphaerae > UBA1845 > PWPN01 > CALLOB01. Next base: position 726 of record CALLOB010000118.1, on the reverse strand, counting down.
GAAGGCCGGCGAGCTGCTGTGCCGGACTTACCACCACCTGTACGGCATGCACGTCACCTGTCTGCGGTTCTTCACGGTGTACGGCCCGCGGCAGCGGCCGGACCTGGCGATCCACAAGTTCGCCCGGCTGATCGAGGCCGGGCGACCGATCCCGTTCTACGGGGACGGGAGCATGGAGCGGGACCACACGTTCATCGCGGACATCGTGGCCGGGGTGCTGGCGGCGGTGCGGCGGTGCGAGGGGTTCCGCATCTACAACCTGGGGAACTCCAGCCCGGTGTCGCTGAGTGCGCTGGTGTCGGCGATCGAGCGGGCGCTGGGGCGCAAGGCGCTGATCGAGCGTCTGCCGCCGCAGCCGGGCGACGTGCTCCGGACGTACGCGGACATCACGCTGGCGCGGCGGGAGCTGGGTTACGAGCCGGGGACGTCGCTGGCCGAGGGGCTGGCGGCTTTCGTGGGGTGGATGCGGGCAGGGGTCTCCCGGGCCGGGGGAACGGCGTCCTCCCAGTCCATGGTGATACTCTGATCGTTGCAGGTCTGCTGGCATCGGCCATCGCCGGAGGCCTGGTCGCGTCCGGCGCGTCGGAACCCGCGGCTGGGGCGGCTCGCTCTGCGGTGGTGAACGGCGGCGCGGGCGGAAACCATCCGTTGCGGTGGGTCTACCTTCAGACGAACCTCGCGACGGAGGCCGGTCTGGCGGCGGCGCTGGAAGTCGTGGATCGGGCG
>CALLOB010000117.1 GCA_938005315.1 uncultured Phycisphaerae bacterium | reverse complement strand
GATCGTCTCCCTGCTGATGTACGGGGCGTATTTCGTGTTTCTGCCGCTGGCCGGTCCGGCGGGCATCCCTCTTTCGGCCACGGTGGCGTGGCTGGGGGCGATGGTGCTGGCGGCCTGGTCGATCCGACGCCGAGTCGGGCTGACCTGCCGGCCCGGGCTGTACGTGCGGCCGGTGCTCTGCGGTCTGCTGGTGATGGCGGTGGTGCTGCCGGGGCTGTGGCTGCCGGAGACCACGGGCTTCTTCGTGATCACCATCCTTGCCGGCGGAGCGGCGTATGCCCTGGGTTTCTGGCTTTTCGCGCCTCCGGAGGTGGTTTCGCTGGTGCGCAGGCTCAAGAACCGGCTGGGAGCGCTGCGCGGCGACGTCGCGGAGGCCGGCGGGGCGTGCTGACCGGGCCGCGGTCCGATTACCGGTTTCATATCCTCAAATCGCGGGGACGAGATCGATGCGCTATCGCAGTCCATCAACAAGGCCAATGTCCGATTACCGGTTTCATATCCTCAAATCGCGGGGGGTACCCTCTCGGCAGCTCGATGGCACCGCGTACCGCTTCTGGTCGGCACATGCCGTCGCCGACGTACTGGCACGGCGGCTGCGGGGAAGGATCGACTTCCTGGACGCCGGCGGCCGCGACGGGGCCCTGGTCGAACTCCTGGCCAACCTGGGGCTCAGCGGACACTACACCTGTCTGGACCTCGCGCCGGTGGAGGTGGAACGGCCGGGTATCCCGTTCGAGATCGAATACGTCCGCTCGAGCTTCCGCGACTTCCGGCCGACGCGGCGGTACGACGCCGTCCTGTTCATGAGTTCGCTCGAATTCGTGCGCGACTATCGTGACATCGGCTGGCTGACCGAGGCGCTCAAGCCCGACGGTTTCGTGGTCGCCACGGTGATCGTGCCGGATACCGAGCGATTGTATCGGGGTTTCTGGGAGGCCGGCGGCCGGTACGGGCGCGACCGCGACTGCCTGGTGAGGGACTTCTCGGCCGTGGGGCTGGAAACCGTGGAGCTCTATGCCCTCGTGGGGTGGGCCGGCCGGGTCGCGCAGAGCCTGGTGCAGCTGCGGCTGATGGCCTGGCAGGATCTCGTCCAGGGACTGCCGATCCGCCGGCTGTATCCCGGGCGAAAGGTGGATCTGACGAGAACTTTCAATCGGATCATCAACGAGCTGACCGCCCGGCTGGATCGGCATCTGCCGTTCGGACGGATCGGGCACTGCATCGTGCTTCAGAGGGCCGGGCAGACATCATGAACGCCACACCCGATGCTCCCGTCGTTCGCGAGCCGCCCAGGGAATACTGGGCGGAGGTTCACGCCGCGGCCGTCCCGAATCTGCCGATCCAGGCCTCGCCGCGCCAGAACCCCGACGAGCATCGGCTGTTCACGAGGTATCTCCGGATCCGCGGGGGAACGCTTTTCGAGGTCGGCTGCGCGCCGGGGCGCTGGCTGGCCTACTTCGCCCGTTATTTCGACATGAAGGTCGCCGGGCTGGACTACGTGGAAGCCGCGGTGGAACTGACGCGCCGGAACCTGGCCATGCAGGGCTTCGACGGCGACATCCGGTGTGCCGACTTCTATCGCGATCCGCTGCCGGCCGGAGCCTTCGATGCGGTCTACTCGCGGGGTTTCATCGAGCATGTTCCGGACACCGACGCCGTCGTGGCGAGAATCGTCGGCATCGCCCGCCCGGGCGGCATCGTGATCACCACGGTGCCCAACTTCCTGGGGCTCAACGGGCGGCTCCGCAAGCGCACCTACCCGGAGTCCTACGCCTCGCACGTCCATCTCTCTCCGGCCCGGCTGCGCGAGGCGCACGAAAAAGCCGGCGTCCGGACGCTGTTCTGCGATTATTGCGGCGTGCCGGTGGTGATCGTGCGGCGGCCGGACTTCCTGGAACGGGCCTTTGATACCGGCCTGCGGCGCAGGATCGAACGCAGGGCCCTCGGGCTGCTCAACGCCGCGAGCCAGAGGACCTTTCGTCTGCTGGGCCGGGTACCACGATCCCGTTTGCTGTCGCCCACCATCATGTACATCGGGGAGCGGGCCTGAACGGAACGCACGAGCGGCGTCCATGAAATTGATCATCACCATCGACACCGAGGCCGACAACGCCTGGGCCCGTTCCGAGGTCCTGACCACGGAAAACACGAGGTATATCCCCCGGTTCCAGGCCCTGTGCGACCGCTTTGGTTTCAAGCCGACCTACCTGTGCACCTACGAGATGGTCCAGGACCGCCGCTTTCAGGAAACCGTCGGGCCCTACCAGGCGTCGGGTCGGGCGGAGATCGGTGCTCATCTGCATCCCTGGACCAACCCTCCCTCCGGTCCCGGCGAACAGGACGGCCACCGCCATCATCCCTTTCCCCACGAGCTGCCGATCGATTCGTTCCGGCGAAAGATGGACGTGCTCACCGGGGCCGTCGACCGGGCCTTCGGCCGACCGCCGACATCCTATCGGGCCGGCCGTTACGGTTTCGACGGGCCTCATGTCCAGGTGCTGGCCGGGCTGGGCTACGTGGTGGATTGCTCGGTCACGCCGTACTGTTCGTGGGCCCATGCCTCCGGGCTTCCCGGCGGCCGCGGGGGCATGGATTTCCGGCGGGCCAGACCGGCGCCGTATCACCCCGATCCGGAGGACGTCTGCCGGCCGGGTTCCGCCGGCCTTCTGGAGGTGCCGGTCACGATCCTTTTTACCGCATGGCCGCTGGCCGGCTCGTCCCCGCTGCAGGCCTGCTACGTTCGCGTCGTTCCGACATTGCTGGTCGAGCCGCTGGCCCGTCGGGGGTTCGGGCCGCGATGGTTCCGTCCGCAACGCGACAGCACCGCCGAAGACCTGATCGAGGTCTACGATCAGGCCGTCCGCCTGGGCCTGCCCTGCGTCGAGATGATGTTTCACTCCTCGGAACTGATGCCGGGGGGCTCCCCGTTTTTCCCGGATGAAGCGGCCATCGAGCGGCTTTATGAAGTGTTCGAGAGCCTGTTTGCCGCCCTGGCCGGCCGGGGCGCCCGAGGGACGGATCTCACCTCATTCGCCGTGCAGTTTCAGCAAAGGGGGGGTTAGACACCTGCGGCCCGGCAGAGCCGGCCGACGGGAACGATCCTGAAATCCTGCGAATTTCGCCGGGAAGGCGGGGCGGCGTATCATTCCGGGGCCCGGGCACGGCCTGCGATCCGCTTCCCGGGAACGGCTCGAGACCACAGGGAAAGGAGGGCCGCGAATGATCATGCGCAAGGAAACGAACTCCGCCGATCCGAAATGCCGCCTGATCGAGGTCGGGCAGCGGCTGGGCTGGTGGCGTATCGGCACCGCGTTCAGCTACTACTGCCGCCATCTGCTCTTCAAAGGCGTGGAGCTCAGAGGCCGGCGCATGCTGGACATCGGGTGCGGCAACGGACGGTTCTGCATGTGGGCGGCGGTTCATGGGGCCGCGGAGGTCCTGGGGCTGGAGCCGTCGGAGGCGGGGAGCCGCGGGAATCAGGCCGTGCAGAAGTTCCGCGAGGCGGTCCATGATCTGGGACTGACCAACGTCAGCATCCGCGAGCAGACCTTCCAGGAAGCCGCTCTCGACGCGGGCCGGTGGGATATCGTTCTCCTGCACGCCTCGATCAACCATCTGGATGAAGCGGCCTGCATTCGTCTGCGGGATGACGAATCGGCCCGCGAGACCTATCGCGGGCTTTTCCGGAAGCTCCGTCAGCTCATGCCCCGCGGCGGGCACCTCATCCTCACCGACTGTGCCCGGCGGAATCTCTTCGCGGATCTGGGGCTGCGCAACCCTTTCGTCCCGACGATCGAGTGGCACAAGCACCAGCAGCCGGAAACCTGGATCGAGCTTCTTGGGCCCTGCGGTTTCGTCCGGCCCCGGATCACGTGGTGCGTGGCTCCCGAGGCGGGCCATCTGGGAGCCGTTTTCAGAAACCGTCTCTGCGCCTACCTGACTCGCAGCTACTTCCGGATGACGCTCGAAGCCGACTGAGCCCGCGGTGCCGGCGGGAGCAGGCAGCGGCTCCCGAGGCGGAGCCGGCGGATCGTCGCTGCCGGCCGATCGGACGGGCACGGCCCGGGTGCCCGCTACGGGTCGAAGTCGGCGTCTTCAGGGGAGTCGCGCATGATGTGGATCAATCTGATCCGGCGCATGCCCGGCCTGTTGCGCACCGCTACCCACATGGTCCGACGCCACCTTGACCCGGTGGCTTACGCGCGTTCGATCGGCGTCACGATCGGCACGGATTGCCGGCTGATCGGGGTCAATTTCGGTTCGGAGCCCTGGCTGGTCGCGCTGGGCGACCACGTGAGCATCACCTATGCCCAGTTCATCACCCACGACGGCGGGGTGTGGGTGTTCCGGGACCGGCATCCCACGGCCGACCTGCTCGCTCCGATCCGGGTCGGGAGCAACGTCTTCATCGGATTCGGTGCGATCATCCTGCCCGGCGTGACGATCGGGGACAACGTGGTCATCGGCGCAGGCGCGGTGGTGACCAGGGATGTGCCTGCCAACAGCGTCGCGGCCGGAGTGCCGGCCCGGGTGATCAAGACGCTTGATGAGTACTACCAGTCCGTCCGGGACAGGTTCCTGCCCACGAAGGGCATGTCCGTCCGGGAGTTGCGCCGTTATTGCGAACGGCACTTCAGGCCGGGAGGGTCGTGAAGCCGGTGCGCATCGCCATCATATCCGGATCTTTTCTTCCCATGGTGGGCGGTCTGGAGTGGAAGGTGCATTACCTGGCCACGGCCTACCGGGCGAGGGGCCACGCGGTGGTCGTGCTGTGCGGTCTGGACCGGTTCCGGCGGCGGGGGGAAGTCCAGGTCGAGCAGCCCTATCCGGTGATCCGGTTCGCCGTGCATTTGCAGGGGATGGACTATCTGCGGATCAACAGCATGCTGGGCTACCTGGCGCTGCGGAAGGCGCACCGGCGGACCAGGTTCGACGCGGTGCATGCCCACAGCATTACCTATCCCGGCGACTGTGCCGTGGCTTTCCAGCGACGGACGGGGGTGCCGGCGGTGCTGACACCGACGGGGGGCGATGTTCAGAGTGTCGCGAGCATCGACTACGGCGTCCGGCTCGACGGGCGGTGGGACCGGCAGATGCGCGAGAACGTGCGCCAGGCCGCGGCCGTCACGGCGATCAATTTCGACATGGCCGAGGAACTGGCCAGGCTGGGGGCCCGGCGGAGGCCGCCGTACATCCCCAACGGCGTGCTCTGGGAGCAGTTCCAGGGGCCGCGGACCGACGCACTGGCCCGGCGGCTGGGTCTGGAGCCGGGGCGGTTCATTTTTCTGGGCGTCGGGCGCAACATGCCCGTGAAGGGCTACCCGGACATGCTGGAGGCGTTCGCCGAGGTGTGTCGGCGGGATCGTCGGCCGGTTCTGGTGCTGGTCGGGCGGAATGTTCCGTCGCTGCGGCCGCAGGTGGAGGCGCTGGGACTGGCCGGGCGGGTGTTTCTGATCGATCAGTTGCCGATGTCCGAGCTGCCGGCGGTGTTCCGCAGTGCGGACGTCTTCGTCAGCACATCGCTGATGGAGGGATTCCCGCAGGTCGTGGCCCAGGCGCTGGCTTCGGGTCTGCCTTGCGTGCTGAGTGACAACCCCGGGCATCGGGCGGTGGCCAGCGTGGGCGGAGCCCGGGTCGTGGCGCAGAAGGGGGCGATCCCGATGGCGGAGGCGATGCTGGGTCTGCTGGAGAATCGCGCCGAGGCCGCGGCCCTGTCCGAGGCCGGGCGCGAGGGCAGCCGGGCCTACGACTGGAACGCGATCGCCGCACAGTATCTGCAACTGATCGAGGAGGTACGGGCCGAGTCATGCTGACCGCTGGCCGAACGCTGCCGATGCAACAGGCGATGGTCCCCCGGGTCTGGGGTCCGCTGCCGCCGCCGGTTCCGCGGGCCGCCTCCCCCGCGGCGATGCTGGAGCGTCCGGGGTCCCTGGCCCGCAAGACGGTCGAACTGCTGCTGTACGTCAGCGTTCTCAACAGCACCTTCATCCACGTCACCGGGGGATCGGCGGTTCCGGGCCTCGGCGGCGCCGCGGTGGTTCTGTCGGGGATGACCGCGCTGGTCATTCTGCTGGCCCAGCGCGAGCCGCTGCCGACGTCGTTCTGGTTCGGAGCCGTGATGTATATGGCCGCCAACCTCACGGAGGCTTTCGGCGTCGGGCAGCTGCCGGTGATCAGCGAAGGCGTGCGGCCGATGATGTTCTGGCTGCTGTACGTGGTGGTGTACTGCTATCTGGCGCGGAACACGGCCACGCAGAAGCGGATGCTGCTGTTCTTCAGCCTCATGCTCATCGTCGTGATCCGCGTCAGCGGTCTGACGGCCCGGGATGAGCGGCTCATCCTGGAGCAGACCGGCGCGGGGAGCTCCTTCGGGAACTCCAATCAGCTCAGTTACATGCTCGGGCTGTTCTCGATCGCGCTGATCTTCTGGTCGTTGCGGGCGAAGGCGGCTTTCAAGCCTTTTTTATGGGTTCTGGCGGGGGTGTTGGCCTACCTGATGCTCAAGACGGGCTCGCGCGGCGGAGCGGTGACCTACGGCTGCGGACTGCTGGTCGTGGTGGTCACCGTTCTGCTGGGGCGCGGCGTGCGGCTGAGCGGGGCGTTTCTGGTGATGGTGGTGCTGGCGGCCGTGTCGCAGGCGTGGTTCCTGCTGGCCGATCCGCTGGAGGTGCTCAGCCGGCGCGCCGAGCGACACAGCATCCGTCAGGACGTCTACCGCTGGGAGCTGCTGGACGATTTCCGGGAGACCGCCATCGTGGGCGTCGGGCAGGCCCGCGCGTACACCAGCACCGCGGGCATCCAGGCCCATAATGCCTTCATCTACGCGCACCAGGCCTACGGCGGCATCGCCGCCTGGACGTATCTGATCTGGCTGATCGTTCTGGGCGTGCGGGTGCTGCGGCTGCTGAGGGACCGGGCCGTGCCCCTGGACAGGCGGATGCAGGTGGTGGCGATGTACGGCATGTCCCTGGGAGCCCAGGCGCTCTCCAACCACGGCTACATGTTCTATTCGAGCCTGTTCGCCTTGGGGCTGATCGAAAAGCACACGTTCGGTTACGGACGCGCCCGGCTCCGCCAGAGCGGTGTGGCGTGGGCGCCGAGGGCGGCCGTCGGCGGCCGGACGGTGGCCGGCGGATGAGTCATGCCGATCCGACGGAGGCGCCGGGCGATCGTCTGCGGCCGTCGCCGCTGCGGATCGTCCATGTCATCGAGCAGCTCGGCGTGGGCGGAGCCGAGCGTCAGCTGCTGGGGCTGCTGTCGCGGATGGACCGGCGCCGGTTCGAACACCACGTCGTCTATTTCCGCCAGAGCGTCGACTCGCTGGACGGGCGTTTCCGGGAGCAGGGGATCCGGACCACGCACGTGCCCAAGGCGGGGGTGCGGCCGTGGGTCTTCTTCATGCGGCTGCGGCGCCTGATCCGCCGGGAGTCGCCCGACATCGTGCACACCTGGCTGTATTCGGCGAATTTCTGGGGCCGATGGGCGGCGGCGAGCTGCGGTCTGCGCCGGATCGCGGCCAGCGACCGGGCCGAGGTCGGTCCCGCCGGGCCTTTGATCCGGCTGCACGAGAGACTGCTGCGGAAACGCACCGTGCGGCTGGCCAACAGCCGGGCCGTGGCCGAGTCGCTTCGACGGCATCACGGCCTGCCGGAGGAGCATATCCGTGTGATCGGCAACGGCGTGGAGCTGCCGCCATGCGACCGCGCCGTCGCCCGGCGGGAGATCCGTCGGGAACTGGGCCTGCCGGAGGACCACAAGCTGGTGGTGATGGTCGCCCGCCAGAGTCGGGAGAAGAACTACCCGATGTTCTTCCGGGCGGGAAAGCGCGTCGCGGCCCGGCGGTCGGACGCGACTTTTCTGGCCGTGGGGCGCGAGGATCTGAAGGCCGAGCTGGATCCGGTGCTGGCCGCGCTGGATGCCGGCGACCGGGTGCGGATCGTCGGTCCGCGCGACGACGTGCCCCGCTGGCTGGCGGCGGCGGACGTGTTCGGTTTCACTTCCGACCACGAAGGCTGCCCGAACTCGCTCCTGGAGGCGATGATGGCCGGGCTGCCGGTGGTCTGCACCGACTTTGCCGCCGCCGGCGAGGTCATCGGCGACGAGGGGGCGGGAATCATCGTTCCGCGGAACGACGATGCGGCCATGGCCGACGCCGTGGCGGGTCTCCTGGATGATCCTGATCGACGGGAGAAGCTGGGCCGCAGGGCCCGCGAGCGGGCCGAACGGCTGTTCGCCTGGCCGGCGGTGGTCGCGCGGATGGAGCGGCTGTACGCCGAGATGATGGAGGCGGCATGACCCCGGGCCGGGCCATCAGGCTGGCGGCCTACTACGGGTTTGCGAGGTGGCTGCCGGCTTCGAACCATCGTGCGGGCCGCTGGGCCCGGCTGATCCGCCGGTGGATCTGCCGCGGGGTTTTCAAATCCTGCGGGCGCGAGGTGAACATTGAACGCGGGGCCTGGTTCGGCGACGGTTCGCAGCTCGAGATCGGCGATTACTCCGGCATCGGGGTGAACTGCCAGGTCACCGGGCCGGTGCGTATTGGCCGGGACGTGATGATGGGACCGGAAGTGATCATTATCACCCGGCATCATCGTTTCGACCGATTGGACGTGCCCATGTGGCGGCAGGGCTCGACGGAGGCCAGACCGGTGATCATCGGCGACGACGTCTGGATCGGGACGCGGGCGATCATCATGCCGGGGGTGCATATCGGGCGCGGTGCGATCCTCGGGGCGGCGGCGGTGGTCACGAAGGACGTTCCCGATTACGCGATCGCCGCAGGCAACCCGGCGCGGGTGATCCGTTCGCGTCTGGAGGGCGCCCCCGGCACCGGTTCAGCGGCGGTCTCGAACGGATGCAGCGGCCCCGCGGCCGCGGCGGATGCCTTCAGAAGGCAGCAGGGGGGCTGATGTGCACATTCTGATGGTGGCGCACAGCATCTCGAACTGGACGCCGGCCTTTGCCCGGTCGTTCATGGCGGCCGGTCATGCGGTGAAGGTGGTGAGCTTTTCGCCGCAGCCGGTGCCGGGGACGGAGTTCGAGTTCGTCGGCGTCGAGCCGTTCGACAAATACCGCAACAAGCACCTGTTCATCACGCGGGTCCCCCGGGTGCGCCGCATCATCCGGCAGTGGCGACCGGATATCGTATTCGCCCCTTATCTGGCGTCCAACGGCCTGACTGCGGCCCTGGCCGGGGCACAGCCGCTGGTGCTGGCGGCCGTGGGCAGCGACGTGTTCAACCCCTCCGGCCGCAGGGGACTGAGCCTGTGGCTGCGGGAGGCGAGCATCCGGTACACCTGCCGCCGCGCGGTCCTGATCAACAGCGTCTCGCAGGCCCTGACGCGGGAGCTCATGCGTCTGGGCGCGCCGCGGGACAAAATCCTCGAGCAGCCGTTCGGCCCGGACGTGGAGACCTTCCGACCGGACCCGGAGATGCCCCGTCCGGCCGTCCGCCGTTTCATCTGCGCCCGCCGGCATGAGCCGTTGTATGACATCCCGACGATCATCCGGGCTCTGGCCATTCTGAAGAGCGCCGGCCGGTCATTCGAGTGTCTGTTCACCGGTTCCGGCACATTGTGGGAGGATCATCGCCGGCTGGCGGCCGACCTGGGGCTGGGGGAGCGGGTGCGTTTCACGGGCGACGTAACCACCGGAGAGCTCCCGGCTCTGTTCGGCAGTGCGGATGTGTATGTCTCGGCCTCGACGATCGACGGAACCAGCGTGGCTCTGCTGGAGGGCATGGCCAGCGGCCTGCTGCCGGTGGTCAGCCGGATCGAGGCCAATCTGCCGTGGGTCGAGGACGGAAGAAACGGGTTGCTGTTCGACTGTGGGGACGCCGAAGGCCTGGCCCGGGCCCTTGAACGGGCGATGGAGGACCGCTCGCTGCGGGAGCGGGCTTTCCGGGAGAACCGGTCCCTGGTGGTCGAGCGCGCGAGCATGCAGGCTCATCACGCCGGGCTGCTGGCGGCGTTCGAGCGCATCGCGGCTGCCGGGCGTGGCGGCGGGGTTGTTGCCGGCCCGACGGCGCAGCGGTAGAACAACGCTTCGCCACGGGGCGGGAGTGCGGCAGGCGACGATCGCGGCATCGTTCGCGCCTCGGGGCGCACGTCGAGAGGAGCGAGATCTTGGCTTCGAAAGTGCTCGTGACCGGGGCGGGCGGGTTCATCGGCAGCCATCTGACCGAGCTGCTGGTGCGCGAGGGGTACGGCGTTCGCGCCTTCGTCCGTTACAACTCCCAGGACAGCTGGCATCACCTTGATCGGCTGCCGAAGGAGGTGCTGGCCGGCGTGGAGGTGATCAGCGGAGACGTCACCGACGCCTTCGCGGTGGACAAGGCCGTCGCCGGCTGCGAGACGGTGTTTCACCTGGCTGCCCTGATCGGAATCCCGTATTCCTACCTCGCGCCGGCCTCGTATGTGGCCACCAACGTCAGCGGCACGCTGCACGTGCTGGAGGCCTGTCGGCGTCACGGGGCGAAGCTGGTGCACACCTCCACCAGCGAGACGTACGGCACGGCCCAGTACGTGCCGATCGACGAGAAGCATCCGCTGGTCGGCCAGTCGCCGTATTCGGCCACCAAGATCGCCGCCGACAAGCTGGTGGAGAGTTATCATCTGAGTTTCGGGCTGCCGGCCTGCATCGTGCGGCCGTTCAACACCTACGGCCCGCGGCAGTCGGCGCGGGCGGTGATTCCGACGATCATCTCCCAGGCCCTGACGCTGGGCACGCTCTCGCTGGGCAACCTCGATCCGGTGCGCGACCTGACCTTCGTGACCGACACCGCCCGGGGCTTCCTGGCCGCGGCCCGGTCGGACCGCGTCATCGGGCGGACGGTCAACCTCGGCGTGGGCGAGGGCTTGAGCATCCGGCAGATCGTGGAGAAGATCGGCGCGATTCTCGGCATGAGGCTGGTACCGCGGCAGGACCCGGTCCGCGTGCGGCCCCCCGGCAGCGAGGTCGAACGTCTGATCAGCGACAACCGCCTGATGCGCTCCCTGACCGACTGGCGGCCGCAGGTGGATATCGACTCCGGCCTGCGGCAGACCGTCGAGTTCATCCGGGAGAACCTGAGCGCGTACCGGGCCGACCGGTACGTGGTGTGAATGAGAACCCCATGGCAACGGTGAGCACGCGCGACGTCCGGGCGGTCATCCTCGCCGGCGGCCGGGGCACACGGCTGCGGCCGCTGACCACGGTGTTTCCCAAGCCGCTGGTGCCGTTGGGCGACAAGCCGGTCATCGAGATCCTCCTGCGCCGCCTGGCGAATCTGGGCTTCCGCGACGTGACCCTCTGCACCGGATATCTGCACGAGCTGATCATGGCCGTCTGCGGCGACGGCTCGCGCTGGGGGCTGAACATCGCGTATTCCCACGAGGAGGGCGTCCTGGGGACGGCCGCCCCGCTGGCATCGGTCCAGGGGCTGACCGACCCGTTCGTCGTGATGAACGGCGACCTGCTGACCACGCTGAACTTCGCCCACCTTCTGGACGATCACGCCCGGACGGGGGCTGATCTGACCATCGGCGTCTTCAGACGCGAGGTGAAGATCGATCTCGGCGTGGTCGAAAGCGACGCGGACGGACGTTTCCTCGACTACCGCGAGAAGCCGACCTACCAGTTCGAGGTCAGCATGGGCGTGAACGTGCTGTCCCGGAGGGTCATGAACCACATCGAGCCCGGCAGGTATCTCGACATGCCGGACCTGGTGCTGAAGATCCACCGCGCCGGCGGCCAGGTGCGCTGCTACCGCGAGGACTGCTTCTGGCTGGACATCGGCCGCATGGACGATTACGCCCTGGCCCAGGAGCAATTCGAGAGGAACGCCTCGATGTTCCTGGGGGAGCCGGCTTGAACGGCGCGCTGTGGATCACCGGCGCGGCCGGCTGGTCGGGAGGCCATCTGATCCGGATGTTTTCCGGCCGGCCGGACGCTCCGCGGCTGGTGGGCCTGGATGTGGCCGCGGCGCCGCCGCCGGGGCTGGACGCCTTCCGGCGGGTGGATCTGTGCGATCCGGAACAGGTGGCGCGATGTGCCGGAGAGGAGCCGCCGACCTGGGTGATCCACCTTGCGGCCGCGACCCCGCCGGCCGACGAGGAGCGGATGTGGCGCGTGAACGTGGGGGGGACGCTGGGACTGCTGCTGGGGCTTGCGCGCGCCGGAGCCGCCGGCGTCCGGGTGGTAAGCGTCGGCTCGGCAGCCGAGTACGAGCCTGCCGCCGAAGGAGTCCTGACCGAATCCCATGCCTGCGGCGGAGTTACGCCCTATGGCCGCAGCAAGTTCGCCCAGACGCTGGCAGCGCTGGAAGGCGGGCGGCGGCTGGGGATCGGGGTCGTCGTGGCCCGGGCGTTCAATCTGATCGGGCCGGGCATGCCCCGGACGCTGGTGGCCGGGGCGCTTTGTGCCCAGTTCGCACAGGCCCGGGACGGGGAAGAGATTCTCGTGGGCAACACCGCATCGGCCCGCGATTTCATCGACATCCGCGATGCGGTGGTCGCCTACTGGGCTCTGGCCCGCCACGGGCGTCCGGGAGAAGTCTATAACGTCTGCACGGGCACGGCCACGACGGTCCAGCGGCTGCTGGAGCTGTTCCGCGAGGCCGCCGGCGTGCGCGTGACCTGGCGCACGGACCCGGCCAGACTGCGGGCGGCGGACACGGCGGTGGCGGTCGGCGATTGTGCCAGGATTCGCGATGAAACCGGCTGGTCGGCGAAGACGCCGCTGGCGAGGACCGTAGGCGACATGCTGGCAAGCCGCGGCGAAGCTCCGGTCGCGCCGCCGTGAGCTTGCGATGCGGGTCTCCGGGGCAGGTTATGCCTATGGCCGTAGGTTGCCATGAGCTCAACGATCCCGGGTTCGTTCGCGACGTGCTTCAGTGGGACGTGGCGGGCTGGAGATTCGCGCTGGACGTCTGGCGAGAGGTCGTCGCGGATCCGGCCGGCGCGGAAGTGCTGGACATCGGGGCCCGCGACGGCGGCTTGTCGCTGTATTTCGCGGCCAAGGGCTGCCGGGTGGTGTGTTCGGACTATCGCGGTCCTTCCGAGCGGGCCCGCGAGCTCCACCGGCGTTACGGCGTGCAGGACCGCGTCTATTACCGGGCGGTCGATGCCGTGGCGATCGATTTTCCGGACGGGTCATTCGATATCGTGTGCTTCAAATCGGTGCTCGGCTCGGTTGCGGGAGGCGACGGTCTCGGCCGCCAGCAGCAGGCCGTGGCCGAGATGTACCGGGTCCTGCGGCCGGGCGGCCGGTTGTTGTTCGCGGAGAACCTGCGGGCCTCGCGGCTCCACCAGATGTTTCGCCGGTGCTTCGTCGCCTGGGGGCAGCGCTGGCGGTATGTCGCCTTGGCCGAGCTGGAGGAGATGCTGTCGTGTTTCGCGCGGCGGCGGGTGGTGACGTCGGGCTTCCTCGGGACCCTGGGGCGAAGCGAAGGTCAGCGCCGGCTGCTACATGTCGTCGATGTGCTGCTGAACCCTGTCGTTCCGTCCGCCTGGCACTACGTGGCGGCGGGGTGGGCCCTGAAATGACGCGGGCCCGGCGAATCGTCGGGGAGATCGACGTCGGTGGGGTACAGGCGGCTTTGCCGGCCGCGGCATAGGGATCGCGGCCGGCCGGCCCGGCGATTTCGTCGCTGATGAGACTGCTGATCGTCACACAGTATTTTCCGCCGGAGATCGGGGCTCCCCAGGTGCGCCTGGCGATGGTGGTCCGGCACCTTCGGCGGGCCGGCCACGAGGTCGACGTGGTGACCGCCATGCCGAACCATCCCGAGGGCCGGATCTTTCCGGGCTACCGCGGCCGGGTCTACCTCCGCGAGATGCTGGATGGCGTGTCCGTTCGCCGCACCTGGGTTTACGCCTCGATGGGGCGGGGGCTGAAGCGCATGGCCAATTATGCGTCCTTCGCCCTGACCTGCATGCCTGCGCTGTTCTTATGCCGTCGTCCGGACTATGTGTTCGTCGAGTCTCCTCCGCTGTTCCTCGGCGTACCATGCTGGCTCGCGGCCTCCTGCTGGCGTGTCCCGATGATTTTCAATGTGGCCGATCTGTGGGTCGATGCGGCGCAGGAGATGGGCATCCTGGCGGAAGGTCCGATGCTGCGTTTCGCACGGTGGCTGGAGAAATGGCTCTACCGCCGGTCCCGGTTCGTGAATGCGGTGACGGACGGGGTGGCCCGCGTCCTGGCCGGGAGCAAGGGCGTTCCTCTCGAGAAGCTTCTCTTTCTTCCCAACGGTGTGGACACGGAGCTGTTCCGCCCGATGCCTCCCGACGGGAATCTCCGGCGGGAGCTGGGGCTTGATGACCGCAAGGTGTTTCTCTACGCGGGAACGCACGGTTACGCCCACGCCGTGGAGACGGCCCTCCACGCGGCTCGTCTGCTGGCGGACGACCCCGTGCAGTTCGTTTTCGTGGGGGACGGTTCCGAAAAACCGCGGCTTCAGCAGCTCGCGCAAGCGATGGACCTGCGGAACGTCCGGTTTCTCGCCCCGGTGCCTCCGACGGAGGTGGCCAGGCTGTACGCGCTGGCCTATGCGGGCCTGTCGACCCTGCGCAACCTGCCGCTGTTCGAGGGCGCGCGGCCGGTCAAGGTCTTCGCGGCCATGGCCTGTGCCAGGCCTGTTGTCTATGCCGGGCGGGGAGAGGGCGCAGCCCTCGTGGAGCGGGCGCGTTGCGGACGCGTCGTGCCGCCCGAGGATCCGCCGGCTCTGGCTGAAGCCGTTCGATCCCTGCTGAGCCGGCCTGCGCTCGCCGAGGAACTGGGCGGTAACGGCCGAAGCTACGTGGAGGCCCATTTCAGCTGGCGAAAGATCATGGACGACTGGCTCCGGCAGCTCCAGGATCCGTCGTTCAGACCGGTCCGCACCGCCATCGCCGAGGCCCCGCGGCCTGAGTCCTGAACGTTGCCGGGTCCGATCCGCGGAATTCCGCGGCGATGCAGGGACGGCATCGGGGCCGGGATTCTCCCGTTGACCATCGAGGAAGACCTATGTTCACGCCGGCGGTGGATCGCTATCAGGCCGCCTTCGCCACGGTGGTCAGCCTTGCGTGTCGGTACCGGCGCACCGACAACCGTCCCCAGCCAGATCGGACAACAGGATACACAGGTATGGAGCGTGAGCTGCCCACAGTCACCGTGATCATGCCGGTTCGGGAAGAGGCCGATGCCGTTGAAAACGCAATACGGAGCGTGCTGGCCAGCGATTATCCCCGGGATCGGGTTGAGGTCCTCGTAGTGGACGGGATGAGTCGGGATGCAACGCGGGCGATCGTCCAGAGGATTTCCGAGGAGGATCCCCGCGTTCGTCTTCTGGATAATCCCAAGAGGACAGTACCCTATGCGATGAACATCGGCATACGTCATGCACAAGGGGAAGTCATCATTCGTGTTGACGGCCATGCGGATGTCGATCGCGATTTCATCCGGGAGACCGTGACGGTTCTTCAGGACAGACCCGAAGTCTGGTGCGCGGGCGGTCCGACTGAATCGGTGAATACCACCTTTACGGGCCGGGTCATCGCGGCAGCGATGAGTTCGCCGGTGGGCGTGGGCAGTGCGAGATTCAGGCTGGGAAACTACGAAGGTTTTGTGGATACGGTGGCCTTTGGGGGTTATCGGCGCTGGGTGTTCGACCGAATCGGTCTGTTCGATGAGGATCTGGTCAGGAATCAGGACGACGAGCTGAACCTTCGTGTGGTTCTTGGAGGGGGTAAGATTTACCTTACCCCCCGAATCCGCAGCCGTTATTATCCCCGGTCTTCTCTGAGGAAACTCGCGCGCCAGTACTATCAATACGGCTTTTGGCGCATCCGCACTATTCAAAAGCACCGCCGACCGGCAACACTGAGACAAGTTGCTCCGTTGTGTTTCGTCCTGACCTGGCTCGCGCTGACCGCAGCCTCCTTCATCTGGGTTCCGGCCCGTATTCTTCTTGCGGGTTTCGCGGCATTGTACGGAATAGGCCTGATCATCCGCGCCGTGGATGTCGCACGCCGCGGTCTGGGTCTGAAAGGCGCTCTACTGGCCCCGGTGGTGTTCTGCATTCTCCACTTCTGTTACGGCCTGGGCAGCCTGCATGGCCTGATCTGGTTTGTGTTGCTCAAGCGACCGCCAGGCAAGCCCGAGGAGCATGCGCTGTCTCGCTGATTCACGAGGATGCCTGTCGCCGACCGCTCCCGGGGATAGGAAGGACCACGATGTCCAGTGCCGTGCTTGATCGCTACGCGTCGGCCTTCGCCGCGACTGTCGGTGCGAAGTACGCCTTTGCCTTCTGGAAAGGGCGGGTGGCGCTGTACGCGATTCTCAAGGCCATGGGCATCGGCGAGGGCGACGAGGTCATTCTGCCGGGTTACACCTGCGTGATGGCCGTCAACCCCGTCAGTTATCTGGGGGCCAGGCCGGTCTTCGTCGATATCGAGCCCCGGACGTTCAACATCGATCCGGAACGGATCGAGCGGCACATCACCCCGCGTACGCGGTTGATCATCGTTCAGCACACCTACGGCTACCCGGCCGATATCGACGCGGTGCAGGAGATCAGCCGTCGCAAAGGCATCCCGTTCATCGAGGACTGCTGTCTTTCGCTCGGCAGCCGCTTTCGAGGGCGACTCACCGGCACGTTCGGCGTCGCGGCGTATTTCTCGTCGCAATGGAACAAGCCGTACACCACCGGCCTGGGCGGGATGGCCGTGACCAGCGACGCGCAGCTCGCCGGGCGGATCCGGGATATTGCCGAACAGGAGGCCGTCCGACCGTCCACGTGGGAGTCGGGCATGCTGGCGGCCCAGCTTGCCGTGTATCGGGCCGTGATCTACCCCTGGACGACCGCCCTGGCGCAGCGCGCCTTTCGTGCCCTGACGGCCATGGGCGTGGTGGTGGGCTCCTCGGATCTGAGTGAATTCCTGCCCCAGATGCCCAAGGGCTTCTTCAAGGCCATGGGGAACCTGCAGGCCTCCGCGGGGCTCCGGCAGCTCCGTCGGCTGGAGGCGATCATCGCCCACCGGCGGCGCATGGCCGGCATCTACGACCGGCTGCTGGCCGAACGGGGCTGGCCCGTGACCCGTCTGCCCGACCACGCCGAACCGGTGCTGGTCCGCTATCCGGTGCGCGTGGCCGACAAGCAGGAGGCCGTGGCTACGGCGGCGCGCCGCGCCGTGGAGCTGGGGACCTGGTTCGAGTGCCCGCTGCATCCCATCGAGACGCCGATGGATGCCTACGGCTACCGTCCGGGAATGTGCCCCGAGGCCGAGCGGGCCTCGCGGGAGACGGTCAATCTTCCACTTCACCCCCGCGCCGGAGAGAGGACCGCTCGCCGATCGGTGGAGTTCATCGCCCGGATCGGACCGGCCAGCTGACCGCGGAAGATCCCCTCCGTCGTGCCCGGGCGGAGCCCGCTCTGCAGCCAGACCCTCCGGCAGACATCCAGCGGCGCGAATTCAAAACGATCCAGGAGACGGGCGAGCCGGCTCTTCGTCCGTCCCCGCCACAGGGACTGCTTCAGTCGCCGCCACGGTCCGACCCTCAGTCCCTCCCTCACGAACCTGCCGACCTCTCCCACGCTGAGCTCATAGGGGTGCAGATAGACCACCGCCGGAAGGCCGGAGGCGTTCAGCTGCCGCACGGCCGCCGCATGGACCAAGGCCGGAAACAGCCTCAGGTAGCCGCCGCCGCAGGCCGGCAGACGGTGTCCGAGGACCTCGAGCGTGGCCAGCGGGAACTCGATGAGCCGGCCGCCGTCCACCTGGTAAGGCCCTCTCGGAGCCTCGGGGATCCCGTAGCGGTGCTTTCGAATGGGAAAGACGCTGGAGCTGTAGACGAATCCCGACTCCGCGAGGATCGGATAGGCCCACAGCGACTGCGACGTGATCGAAAATGCCGGTGCGCGGTAGCCGATCGGCCGGCGGCCGGTCTGTGCCTCGATGATTTCCGCCGAACGTCGGATGTCGGCGGCGAAGCGTTCGGGATTCAGCCTGTAGACCAGCTCATGTCCGTAGCCATGACTGGCGATCTCGTGGCCTTCCGCAGCGATCATCGGGAGAAGCCGCGGGTGGCATTCGCACACCCGGCCCAGGGCAAAGAAGGTGGCTCTCACGCGGTGACGGTCCAGAAGAGCCAGGACCCGCTCGGCGTTGGCGATCACACGGTCGGTGATCGGAAGGCGATGATTCAGTACCGCCTGCGGCCAGTCCTCCAGGTCCACGGTCAGAGCGTTGAGCATGCATCCTCCGCGACGCCGCACGGCCCGGCACAGGGGAAACGGTGAGAGACCCTCCGTTTGATCGGCCGTCGGGGCGACGCGGTTTCGTTTTCGGACCGGATTCGGGGTTATCGGACTTTCAAGTGGACTGTGTGCGGCTCCGGAGTGTGCGCTGAACACGGTCGCCGTGCCCGGCCGGACCGAACCAGGCCGGTCGACGCGATCACCGCCGGGCCGTTTGCGTGTCGGCCGCTTCCTCGAGCACCCGGATGAACCGTTCGGCCAGCCGGTCGCGGGAGAACTGCGATTCGGCCAGTTCGCGCGCCCGTCGGCCCATGGCCCGGCGGGCATGGGGATCGTCGCGAAGGCGGATCACGGCGTCCGCGAACGCCCGAGGGTCGTCCGGGGGCACAACTACCCCGCAGTCGTGTTCGCGGATCATGTCCGCCAGCCAGCCGGGATAGTTGTTGAGCACCGGAAGCCCGCAGGCGATGTAGTCGAAGAACTTGTTCGGCGACGTGCCATAATAGAAAGCGGGCAGGTTCCGCAGCACCATCAGGCCGGCATCCATTCGCGGCAGCACGCCCGCCAGCTCCGTCTTCGGGAGCGGATCCACCCAGCAGGTCAGTTCCTCCAGCCCCTCTTCGCGGCATCGCTTCATCAGCCGCTCCTTCTGGCCGCCCTGGCCGATGAGGACGAAGCGGATGCCGCTCGCCCCGCGCCTCTTCAACTCCGCCGCAGCATCCAGGATCGCATCCAGGCCGTTGGCCAGGCCGTGGGCCCCGGTGAACACCAGCCGGAAATCGCCCGGCGGTCCGAATCGCGGATCGTCCAACGGCTCGTCGCTGGGCCGGAAGAGATCCAAATCGCTGCAGTTGGGGATGATTTCGACCTGCTCAGGCGGATAGCCCGTGCGGCAGATGCCGTCGCGCATGCCTGGCGAAAGGGCGATGATGCGTCGGGCCGCCCGGTAGATCCTCCGCTCGAGCCGCTTCAGGTACGCGATCAGCAGGGGATTGCGGATCGCTCCGATGGCCACCGGAATCTCGGGCCACAGGTCCCGGACCTCGAAGACAAACGGCACGCGCAGCCGGCGGGCGGCCTTCATGCCGGGTATTCCGACCGTCAGGGGCGTCGAGGTTGCGAACACCAGGTCCGCATCCAGGCTCGACACCAGCCCCGTCGCCCGGCGGGCGAAACGGCCGAAGGCTCGCGCTCTGGCCAGAAAACCCATGCGGTTGGCGTAGGGTTCGGCGACGCGAAGCACCCGGATGCCGTCGACTTCGTACTCCTCCACCGACGCGCCCGCCGGTCGCCCCATGTCGCTGGCTTCGTAGGCCCCGCAGATCATCGTGACCCGGTGTCCGGCGGCCAGGAGGCGGCGGCTCATCTCGTAGGATCGGGTTCCTGTCGCACCACGCAGCGTCGAAAAGTGCTGATGAATGTAAGCCACGTGCATGGGTATTTCCGGGAAAGCGTCCGTCCCGGAGTCTAGCATGAGTTCTGCCGCATCACAAAGAAGCTCACGGGATGCAGGCCTGCGGCGCCCGCATTCGAGTCGAGACGGGAAGATACCCCAAATCACCGTGCGGCTTTGCCCTCGCGATCGTCATATTCTACGTAAGTTCCTGCCCGGCGCTGTGCATGATCCGTCATGGTTCATGCCTTTTTACGAAAGCAACAGGTGGGGAACAGAACGCGATCGACGCTGGCGGGCGAAGGATCCGCCCAGGGACCGGGGACGGCCCGCGGCAGGGGCCGGTGGGCCGGGCGAGTCCTGGCCGTCATGGCGACGCTTGTCGGCTGCTCGGCCCAGACGTGCATTCCTTCCCCCTCCCCGTGGCCGAGCATGGCGGGGGGAAGCGCCGCGGACTCGGGCGAGGAGTGGGTGCTCGGCTACCAGCCGCCGCTGGATCCTTCCGGTCTTCCCGAAACGCCGCTGGAGCCCTTGCCGCTCGACGTTCCGTCCAACGTCGCCGACGGAACATTCCTGCAACCGCCGCGCATCAGCGTATCCGCGAAACCCTCGGACGGTCCGGTCCCGCTTACGGTGGCATTCAGCGTATCCGTCGAGTCGGGCAACGTTCCGCCGGATGTCCGTTACCGCTGGAGCACCCAGGATTCTATCATCAGAACCGATGATCCCCGGCTCGAGCACGTTTTCGGCGCCGCGGGCACCTATCGCGTGGTCTGCTGCGCGGAGTCGGCGTCCTGGGCCCGTGACACGGAGCCGTGCAGCGAGGCGGTCGTGGTCGCCCAGGGGGCCGGTGGGACGCAGAACCTGCCGCCCGTCGCCTTCGATGGCGAATACGTGGCGGACCAGGACGGATCCGTGGAGTTGGAGCTGCGGGGAGCGGATCCGGAGAACGGGGAGCTGGATTTCACGCTGGCCGGACAGCCGGCCCACGGCACGCTCGGCGGGTTGCGACGCACCGCTGTGAATACCGCGGCGGTTCGGTACAGGCCCGCCGCCGGGTTTTCGGGTCTGGACGAAGTCCGTTTTCAGGTCAACGACGGCGTGCACACGTCCCCCCCTGCGACGATCCAAGTGGTCGTTTTCGACGACCCCACGCCGCCAGTGCTCGGCAACCGCGTCCCGCAGTGGCCGTTGAAGACGGACAGGGTCCTGTACACCGCCGACCAGATCGCCTCGGCCCGGGCCTTGTGCATCAACGATCCGTACGCGGGACGGGTGCTTCAGAACATCCGCCGCCAGGCGGCTTACTGGATGGAGAAAAGCGAGCAGCAGATCCGGGACCTCGTTCCCGACAGCCGCGTGCCCCGGGCGTTCGACGTCGCCGTCAACGGCTGCCCGGTGCACGGAACGGCGGTGTATGCCCACGGAACATATCCCTGGATCCTGGACAGGGAGAATCCCTTCGTCGTGATCTGCCCGGTGGGGGGCGAGAGGTACCCCGGAAACGATTTCCGCAGCCTGTACCGCTCCGACTTCCGGGATCCGCGTTTCCTGACCGGTGCGTATTCGGACAACGGGCGGGGCTGGCTGTCGCCCGATGGCGAGAAGTACTGGTTCGCGGCCTATGCCTGTCACTGGAACTGGTACACCACCTGGCTGACGGCGGTCCAGAGCCTGAGCCGGGCTTATCTCCTGACCGGCGACCGGAACTACGCCCGAAAGGCCATCGCGTTTCTCGACCGCTTCGCCGAAGTCTACCCGGGCATGGATTACAGCCGGCAATCGCGCTATGGAGAGCTCCTGGACGGTCGCTATCCCGGCAAGGTCCTCAATTCGGTCTGGGAGACGGTCCTCGCCCAGGAGTGGGTCATCTGTTACGACATGGTGCACGACGCCCTGACCGGAGACGACCCCGTGTCGCTTCCCTGGAGGTCGGCGGCGGAGATCCGGGCCAACATCGAAGCCAATCTGCTGGAGGAGATCATCGACGCCGTGGGCCGCGGCCAGATCCGCGGCAATTACGGCATGCATCAGCGCACACTGGCCTTCGCGGCGGCCGTGCGCCAGCATGGGCCGACGGACCAGCTGGTATCGGGGATCCTGCACGGGACGGGAGGCCATGCGGCGGACGAAGGCCTGCGATACGGGCTTTATAACCTGGTATCGAAGGATGGCTTCCCCAACGAGACGTCCCCTTTCTACAACGCCATCCGGACCAGCTCGATTGTGCAGATGAGCGTGCCGCTGATGCATTGCGGCCACGACATCCTTCCGGAACCGCGGGTCCGGGCCCTGCTCGAGGCCCCGTTGAAGACGCTCTGTGCGGGCCTGTTCACCCCCGCTCTCGGTGATGCGGGGAGTATCGCTGCCGGCTGGATCGTGCCTCAGGCGTCCACCTTCGATGCGGCCTATCGGGCCTATGGCGAGCCGGCTTTCGCCTGGGCACTGGTCATGATGAACGCCGTCAGGGACCAGGTCGGCTCGTTCGACGAGATCTTCCAGCCGGTCCAGGCTTCGGCCGTCAGAGCGGCCGCCGCGACGTTCGACCCGCGTCGCGAGAGCCGGTTTTTCGACGGCTACGGACTGACCATCCTGAACAATGCCGCGGATACGCTGGGCGTCTCTCTCCATTACGGACCCACCTCGTCGCATGCTCATCGGGACGGCCTGGGCGTGGAGATCTTCGGGCATGGCCGCCGCGCGTCCCCCGACCTGGGGTACCCGGATGCCATGAACGACTTTGTGCCGGGGATATACAGCTGGAGCCGCAACACCATCAGCCACAATTGCGTGGTCGTCGACGACCGGATGCAGTCGGCCAGCCCGGGCGGCAGCCTCCTGCGCTTCCATGAGACACCCTTCGTGCACGTCGCCGATGCCCTGCAGACCGATGCCTATCCCATGACCGATGTCTATCGGCGGACGCTGATGCTGGTCGATGTCGGCCCCGACGACGGCTACCTCGTCGACGTTTTCCGTGTCCGCGGGGGGAGCGATCACGTGCTCAGCCTCCACGGCATGGAGGGTACATTCGAACTGACGGGGGTGACATTGTCCTCGCCGGTGACCCAGGGCACTTATGCCGGCCCCTCCGTGGCCTACGGCGCCCTCTATGACGACCCGGTGCTCGGGGCCGCGGGCTATCCCGGCCCGTTCGGATCGTACGCCGGAAGCGGCTACCAGCATCTTTTCAACTGGCAGGCCGCCATCGCCGACCGCCCGACGACGGCCACGTGGACGGCGACAGGAGAGCCGCCCGCCCGGCTGCGCGTGCATCTGCCCGCGTCGCCAGGCCAGCAGGTCGTCGTGGCCGACGCCTACGTCTCTCCGCAGCGCCGGGTGCCGACCGTTCTGAAGTACGTCCTGCTGCGCCGGACGGCAGGGAGCGAGGGCAGCACGTTCGTCTGCGTGTGGGAGATCAGCAACGGCGTGCCGATCATCGATGCCGTCGAGATCCATGACGATCCCTCGCTGGGGGTCGGCAGCGGCCGGATCGTCGCGCTGTCCGTTCACCGCGGGTCCGCGGTGGACACGATCGTCATCGCGGACGAGCCCGCCCGGCTGTACAGCTTTTCGCGTTCAGGTCCGAATACCCGGCTGGCGTCCGATGCCGCCGTGCTGCTGATGACCGAAACGGACGGCGTCGTTTCCCGTGCCTTCGCGGCCGGCGGGACGGGTGTCAATGACGGTGCCACGGGCCTTCAGCTTCAGGTTCCATCGGCCGTGCGGGGAGGACTCGTCTTCGCCGATTACGGTCAGGCCCGGGTAGTCGTGGGTGTTCAGGTGAACCAGCAGACCGCCGATTCCCTCGTCGGTCGAATGGTTCGGATCTACAACGATCGGCGTTCCTGCGCCTATACGGTCGCCGGGGCACAGACCGGCCCGGGCACGCTGATCCTGACGCTCGGCGGCTCGGATGTCTTGACCGGAAGAGTTCAGCTGCGCGCGGTGGATCCGGCGCAGGGCCTAGTCCACATCAACACGACCCTGCCGAACCCCGCCCGGCTTGCGGGCATGACGCTGATCACCGGGGATCTCACCAACACCGTCCGGATCGAAGAGGTGCAAGGCTCGGCCATCCGCGTCGCAGCCGGATCGGACATCACGCCGTTTCTGGCCGCCCTTCAGGCTTCCGGGACATCCGACGGCTGGATATCGGACTTCGGCCCCGGAGATCTGGTCGAAATCGAGCGATCCGTGCGTGTCGAGTATTGACGCGGGCCGCGTAAACGACAGGCCGCGACGGAGGGGCTTCGGCCCTCCGCGCGTCCGCAGATCTCCCGCAAGGACTGAGGACTCAGAACCCTTCATGGGCGAGGCTTGGCGGCTGGCCGGCGGTGACGGCGCTCCCCGCCCGGTGTTTCTCAGCTCCCCATTCTCCCCAGCCGCTCCTCGATCAGCCGGCCGGCCAGCTTCGGATCGGCCTTGCCTCCAGACAGCTTCATCACCTGCCCCAGCAGAAACCCCCGGGCCTGCTGTTGCTTGCGCGGGTTGGCCAGCGCGTCGGCCACCGCTTTGGCATTGGCCGCGAAAGCCTGCTCCACCCACGCGGCCACGCTGCTTTCATCTCGCTCCTGGACCAGCCCCTCGCGCCGGGCGATCTCGGCCGGTGAATCGGAACAGCTCAGCATCCGCTCGGCGATGGCCGCTGCCGCCGTGGCGTTGATCAGCCCCTCGGCGGTGATCCGCGACAGCTCGCCCAGCCGGCCCGCGTCCACCCCCAGCCCGGCCACCGTCGTCCGCCGGGCGTTGGCCGCCGCCGACCAGAAACTGATGAACTGCCGGGCCAGCACCGTCGGATCGCCGCAGGCCGCGGCGGCCTCGAACAGGTCCGCCGTGGCCCGGTCGTTCAGAATGGTGTCGGCATCCGCGGCCGACAGGCCGTACTGACTCCGCATCCGCGCGGCACGCTCCAGCGGGGCCTCGGCCACTTCGGCCGCCAGACGTTCCAGCCAGGCCTCATCGATCCGCACGGGCACCAGGTCGGGGTCCGGGAAGTAGCGGTAGTCGTGGGCCTCCTCCTTGCCGCGCTGGAACTCCGTCACCTCCCGCACGTCGTCCCAGCCGCGGTTCTCCCGCGGAGCCTTGCCGATCACGTAATCGCGGTCGGCGACCCAGTCGTTGACCTGCCGCTGAATCTCGTACGCCACCGCCGCCTTCACCGCCTTGAAGCTGTTGAGGTTTTTCACCTCGCTGATCGGCGTCCGATACTCGCGCCCCTCCCAGGTGATCGCGACGTTCACGTTCGGCTCGAAACGCATCTGACCCTTCTGCATGTTGGCCTCGCTCACGCCCAGGGTGGTCACCAGCCGCTGCAGCTCCACGCAGAACGCCCAGGTCTCCTCCGCCGAGGACAGGTCCGGCCGGGTCACGATCTCCAGCAGAGGCGTGCCGGCGCGGTTGAGGTCCACGCGGGTGATCGCCGGGCTCTCGTGCAGGTTCTTGCCGGCGTCCTCCTCCAGGTGGGCCCGGATGATCCCCACGCGGCGGACCTGGCCGTCGGGGCCGGCGGGCACGTCAAAATAGCCGTCGGTGCACAACGGCAGGTCGTACTGGCTGATCTGGTAGTTCTTCGGCAGGTCCGGGTAGTAGTAGCTCTTGCGGTCCCACTTGCTGAAGCGGGCGATGGTGCAGTGCAGCGCCAGGCCCGTGCGCACGGAATACTCCACCGCCTGGCGGTTCATCACCGGCAGGGCCCCCGGCAGTCCCAGGCACACCGGGCACACGCGGCTGTTGGGCGGGGCGCCGAACTCCACCGGGCAGGCGCAGAACATCTTCGTGCGCGTGGCCAGCTGCACGTGGATCTCCAGGCCGATGATCGGGCGTATGCCCAGTCCGCTGCGGTCCATGATGGAGTCCGGGTCCGTCGTCTGCCCGCCCTCAGGCGCGGCGGGGCGGCGACCGCGTTGTTGTAACCCCGCAATGCCCGGCACGCCAGTTCCGGGCGGCGCCCAGCCCCGCCGCAGAGCGCCTCGCGGGCGGGGGAATGCCGGATCGCCCCTCGCCCGGGCCGCCGGCCGTCTCTGGCGCATCCCGCCGACCGGTTGCCTCAGGCCGCATCCGGCCGCAAGATGGAGGCCATGATGACCCGTCTTCAGCCCGCCATCGGTCTGCTGGTCATGATCGCGGCCCTGTACCTGCTCAGCAGCGACCGGAAGGCCGTCCGCTGGCGCATCGTTGCTTGGGGACTGGGGCTGCAGTTCGTGTTCGCTCTCTTCGTGCTGCGGACCAACGCCGGCCAGGCCCTGTTTACGGGCGTCAACCGCGCTTTTCTGGCCGTGGCCTCGGCCGCCGAGGCCGGCGGGACCTTCGTGTTCGGCCCGATGGCCGCCCAGGACAGCGTTCCGGTGGGGGAGATGGCCGGCGACGGGGCGTTCGTGCCCTCGGGTCGCGCCGTGGCCCGGACCGGCTTCATCTTTGCCTTCCGCGTGCTGCCCTCGATCATCTTCTTTTCGGCGCTCATGGCCGCCGGCTACCACCTCGGCCTGATGCAGCGGCTGGTCCGCGCGATCGCCCGCGTGATGGCGGTTTCGATGAAAACCAGCGGCGCCGAGACCATGAGCACCGCGGCCAACATCTTCGTCGGCCAGACCGAGGCTCCCCTGATGGTTCGCCCGTATATCAACCGCATGACCCGCTCGGAGCTGATGGCCGTCATGGTCGGCGGGTTCGCCAACACCGCCGGAGGCGTGCTGCTGATGTACGTCGGGCTGCTCAGGGACCGGATACCCGACATCGGCGCCCACCTGCTGACCAGCAGCGTTCTGACGGCGCCGGCGGCGCTGATGATGGCCAAGCTGCTGGTCCCCGAGACGGCCGTGCCGTTGACCGCCGGCCGATCCACGGTGGAGATGCCGGCTTCGGACGCCAACTTCCTGGACGCGGTGACCCGCGGCACCTCGGAAGGGCTGGCCCTGGCCCTGAACGTCGCGGCCATGCTGATCGTCTTCGTCGCCGGGGTGGCTCTGATCGATGCCGGGCTGGGCTGGGTCGGCGGGCTGCTGGGGGCGTCCGAACCCTGGACGCTGGCCGCGGTCTTCGGGTGGGTGTTCTGGCCGGTGGCCTGGCTCCTGGGAGTGCCGACGGCGGACTGTGCGGCCGTCGGGCATCTCCTGGGCGTCAAGACCTTCTTCAACGAGCTGGTGGCCTACCTGGAACTCGCCCGGAGCGGCGGGTCGCTGTCGGACCGCTCCTACCTGATTGCATCGTACGCATTGTGCGGCTTTGCCAACATCGGATCGATCGGCATTCAGATCGGCGGACTCAGCGCCATGGCTCCCGAGCGGCGGGCCGAGCTCGCCCGGCTGGGACTGGCGGCGATGATCGTCGGGGCAATGGCCACGTTCTCCGCGGCCTGCGTGGTGGCGATCCTCCTTTGAGGGGCCTGGTGGGTCTCGTCGTGGCGGACCGCCGCGGGGAAGCCGGCTTTTCGCGTCCGGTCGCGCCAGCCAGTGCATCGGAAACGGCGCGTGTCGGACCGATGAAACGCATTCGAACAGGCAGAAGGTCTGAAACGGCGCACAGTTGATCGAACCCTGCGCGGCGCGCCGATCGTAGGGGCGGAACCTACTTCTTGTAATAGCTCACGTTGATCTGAACGAAGCGTTGCCACTCCTCGGGCAGATCCTCTTCCGGGAAGATCGCCTTGACCGGACACTCGTCCACGCACAGCCCGCAGTCGATGCAGGTATCCGGATCGATATAGAGCTGCTCGGCGGTCTCGAAGGCCGCTTCCTCCTTGGTGGGATGGATGCAGTCCACCGGGCACACCGGGACGCAGGCCGTATCCTTCGTGCCGATGCAGGGTTCGGCGATGATGTGGGTCATGATTCCTCCAGAATCGCACACGAACCGCCGCAGGCTGCGGTCGGGTTCGCCTGGAGCATTATAGCGCCGGCCCGTACGGGGGCAAGGCGGGCCGCCCGCCGCTTCCGGACCTGACGGGGATCGATAAGGCGGCGGGCGTTCCGGGAAGCCTGCCCCGGAACGCCCGCCGCGTGAGTCGTCGAAAGGACCACCCGGCGGTTACATCCCGCCATGGTGATGATGGCCGCCGGGGGCGGGCTTCTTGTCCTCCTTGATCTCGCTGACGATCGCGTCGGTGGTCAGCAGCAGCGATGCGATCGAGGCCGCGTTCTGCAGCGCCACCCGCTCGACCTTCGTGGGCACGATCACGCCCATCTTGACCATGTCGCCGTAAGTGCCCGTCAGTGCGTTGTAGCCGAAATTGCGCTCCGAGGACTCCAGCACCTTCTGACAGACGATCGAGCCGTCCAGCCCGGCGTTGGCCGCGATCTGCTTGATCGGGGCGGTCAGGGCCCGCCGCACGATGTCCACGCCGGTCTTCTGATCGCCGTTGAGCTTCTTGGCCAGGCTGTCCAGCGCCCCCAGGCAGCGCAGTGGGGCCACGCCGCCGCCGGGCAGTACGCCTTCCTCCACCGCCGCCCGGCAGGCGTGCATCGCGTCCTCGACCAGGGCCTTGCGTTCCTTCATCTCGGCCTCGGTGGCCGCGCCCACGTTGATCTGGGCCACGCCGCCGGCCAGCTTGGCCAGCCGCTCCTCGAGCTTCTCGCGGTCGTAGTCGCTGGTGGTGCGCTCGATCTCGTTCTTGATCTGGTCGATGCGGCCCTTGATCGCCGCGGTCGATCCGGCCCCCTCGATGATCGTGGTGTTGTCCTTGTCGATGGTGACCTTCTTGGCCTGGCCGAGGTCCTTGAGCTCCACGGATTCCAGATTGATGCCCAGATCCTCGAAGATCGCCCGCCCGCCGGTCAGGATCGCGATGTCCTCGAGCATGGCTTTGCGGCGGTCGCCGAAGCCCGGAGCCTTGACCGCGGCGACCTGCAGCGTGCCGCGGAGCTTGTTGACCACCAGCGTGGCCAGGGCCTCGCCCTCGACCTCCTCGGCCACGATCAGCAGCGGCCGGCCGGCCTTGGCGACCTTTTCCAGCAGGGGGATCAGGTCCTTGACCGCCGAGATCTTCTTCTCGTGGATCAGGATGTAGGGCTTCTCTAGCACCACCTCCATGGTCTCGTACTTGTTGACGAAGTGGGGCGAGAGATAGCCCTTGTCGAACTGCATGCCCTCCACCAGCTCGACGGTCGTCTCCAGACCCTTGCCCTCCTCGACGGTGATGACGCCGTCCTTGCCGACCTTCTCCATCGCGTTGGCAATATGCTTGCCGATATCCGCGTCCTGGTTGGCGGCGCAGGTGCCGACCTGGGCGATCTGGGAAGAGTCCTTCACCGGGGTGCTCATCTTGGCCAGCTCGGCGACCACGGCGTCCACGGCGGCCATGATGCCGCGCTTCAGCTCCATGGCGTCCGCCCCCGCGGTCACGTTCTTGAGACCCTCGTCGTAGATGGCCTCGGCATACACCGTCGCCGTGGTCGTTCCGTCGCCGGCCACGCTGGAGGTCTTGCTCGCGACCTCCTTGACCATCTGGGCGCCCATGTTCTCGTAGGGGTCCTCCAGCTCGATCTCCTTGGCCACGGTCACGCCGTCCTTGGTCACCGTGGGCGAACCGAAGGACTTCTCCAGCACCACGTTTCGCCCGCAGGGGCCGAGCGTCACCTTGACCGCCCGGGCCAGCTGCTTCACGCCGCGCCGGATCGCCTCGCGGGCTTCCATGTCGTATGCAATCTTCTTGGCTGCCATTATTCATTCACTCCATGTGATCGGTCGCCGATGATCTCGATCGGGCGCCGGCCGCTCCGCCGCCGCCGGCGGTCCGGCCCCGTCAGTTCTCGATGATCGCCAGGATGTCCCCCTCGTCCAGGATCAGGTACTCCTCGCCGTCCACCTTGATCTCGGTGCCGCTGTAGCTGCTGAACAGCACTTCGTTGCCCTTGGCGACCTGCAGCTTGCTCCGCTCGCCGCTGTCCAGGAGCTTGCCGTCCCCGACGGCCTGCACGATACCGCGACGCGGCTTCTCCTTGGCCGTGTCCGGCAGAACGATACCGCCGGCGGTCTTCGACTCCGCCTCCACCCGCTTGACCAGCACCTTTTCCCCCAGGGGGCGAATCTTCAGCTTGGCCATCGCCTGCTCCTTTCGACTGACGGCTGCCTCGATGGACACCCAACTTCCGGTGTGCTTGCCTGACCGACGCCCGGCCGCGCCCGGTGCGGTTGCCCCGGCGCGGACCACCCGGCGCGGGGAAACATCACGAAGCCCCAAGCAAGGTCAATGCCAGCAACGACGACAGGGTACGTGATGACGGACCAGCAGTGACGCAAGTCTTGTATTGACAGCTTCTTAAAGCTATTAGGTTCGACCGGTTCCCGCCCGGGGCCTGGGCACCTGGGGGGCCTGTCGCAAACCATTCGCTGTCACAGTGGAGCTCAGCAAACCTGTCAGATTGGCACGCACCACCAGCCGGACGGGGACGACCGGTGGACAGGATCCTCTGCCCCTCCATACCAGCAGAACGGCCCGGGGTGCTTTGCACACCGGGCCGTCGAAGCATCGCCTGGGAGGTCGAGCGGGGTCGCCTCAGAAACCGCCCTGGGGCCCCAGCGAGCCGGCCCGCCGTGCTCCCAGCCACAGGGGCTTATTGATTTCCGGCCTCTGCAGCGGGTTGTTGGGGTCCAGGCCCGGAGTGATCGTGAACACCTCATGATAAGCCGGACGCTCCACGTGGCCGTCCAGGAAGCCGCAGTTGATCCGGCTGCGCGGCTGGTAGGTCTGATCGACGGCCATGGTCGGCTGGTGGAACTGCCGGGTGAAATCGGAACCCTTGCCGCCCAGGTGCGGGACACGGGCCTTGCCGCCGTGCCGGAACCGCAGAACCTTGGCCAGGTTGTCCCGCACGTGGGTTCCCTGGCTGGTCTTGCCGAGATCCTCCGGGAAGATGCCCAGCTTGCCGGCCTCGGCCAGAAGGATCGGCGACCCCTTCACGTTGCGCAGTCCGGCACTGGCGTTGGCCCCGTAGCTGGTCCACAACAGGGGAATGGTGATCGGGCCGTCGGAGGCCGTGTTCTCCCAGAGCTGCGGCCCCTTGTAGTGGTAGCCGTCGTGCCGCCAGCCGGTCTGGTCACGGCGGACGGTCGCGAGGGTGCTGGTCTGTCCGGCCAACGCCTCGAACTCGACCAGGCAGTCGCCCGTGGGCTCATAGTAGAAGTCGCCGCCAAGCATGTTGGCGTCCACCTGGTCCTGCAGATCCACCGTCCATTGATTGCCGACCCGCTTGAGGCGGTTGAACACCGAGGCTCCCGAGCTGGTCCCCTTGAACTGGCCGTCGAGGTATTGGCGGTCATAAACCACCGGCACCGGCTTGGGATCTGCGTCCTCGGGACACTGGAACAGTTTTCCGTTGGCCCCGTTGTTCTTGAATGATTCCACCGCCCACCCGAAGTTGGTGGCGCACCGGTCTTTGCTCATGCGGGTATCGGCCGCCATATGGATGATCACGCCGCTGAGCGCCTGGTGCAGGTTGCTGGCGCACACCGCCGCCCGGGCCTGGTTGCGGGCCTCAGCCAGCGCCGGCAGCAGGATCGCCACCAACAGGGCAATGATCGCCACGACCACCAGCACCTCGATCAGCGTGAAGCCGCGACAGAGACGGCCACGCTTCGTATGCGTGCCGGCAAGGTTGAGCCTCTCTTCCAACGCCTCCATTCGTCGATGGTTGCAGAAATGCGTTTTCATGGCTGAAGGGCCTCCGTTTGAAGTGTAAGACACCTCTCCTCCCGCCGGCGTTCAAATCCGGGACCCCGACCGTCCGAAGGCCGGTGGCCGTTCATCACCGCCTGCGTCGGTGGCGCCTCATGGTTGGTGCGGCTCGGCGGTTGCGAGTTGGCCGGCCCCATGCTGGGCGCCCGGTCGGGCCTGCGGGCGATCCTGGGGTCTCCCCAGGACTCTCTTGCCCGGTGCCGGGTGACTTCGGCCCTCGATGCCGGGTTCACCCGCGGCCCGATCCTCCGTTGACTATAACCGCACCCCCCCGGCTTGTCATCCCCTTTTTTGGATTTTGTACCGGTTCAAATGCCCGCCGCAACCGAGCTGCCGGTGGCGCGGGTCAATGTCCGGCGCCGATGGATTCATCGGCCATCAGACCACCCCTCGATCAGTTGAGGTCCTCCGTCGCAGGGTGGACCGGGTTCCGAAGACATGTTTCCGGGGACGGGCAGGGCCTGGAACCCCAGGGGCAGATACCTCTAAGGCAGGTTGGCCTGAAGCCCGGTTGCTTGGCGACGGTTTCGCCCTGGAACGCGGCTGGGGGCCGGATATCTGTTGAGGAAGGATCGGTCCCTATCCTAACCAACGGCTGTCACGTGATTTGTGGATCGGGGCCGGTGGTGCTGACAGGCTGTCCGACAGATCGACTCCAGTCGTCGCGGCGCAGGACGGCATGCCGACGGGGGTTGTCGGGCTCGACGGCTCCAGGACTGCGTGGTGAAAAGATTTGCCCCGCGATGCCGCCCCCACCCCGGAGGTTTGCCCGCTCGGTCACGTTAAGTCCGCCCCGGGACTGCCTGTGGCTCCCGGGGCGTTCGGCGACCGGGGGACCCAGGCCCCCAGCGTCTGATCACCCCTCTGCCCGCGCGTGGCCTCCCGGCCCAAGAGGCCCCAGCATCGACTTGAAACTTGCCCACCCCTCTGCCCGCGCGTGGCGTCCCGTTCGCCGTGCCGGACGATTGCGAATACGTATCCCACCCCTCTCCCCGCGCGTGGCGTCGCGGCCGGCATCGTATGACCGGACGGCCGACCGGTCACGGGTGATCCTGGCGGCGTCTGGCGGGCGGATCGGCCGCTCGATACACTGACGCCCCGCCCGGAAGTCCCAGCGTCGCGCCCGGCCTGGCGGGGGCGTACGGAGCAGGCATGTGATGCAGGATCGCGGCCATTTCCTGACCGAGCAGCGCAACCCCCGGTCCATGGACATCGACCGGGTGAGCACCGCCGAGGCCTTCGACGTCATGAACGCCGAGGACGCCTCCGTCGCCACAGCCGTGGCGGCGGCCAAGGATGACGTGGTGCGGGCGATCGAACTGGTGGTGGCCGCCTTCCAGGCCGGCGGCCGCCTGATCTACGTCGGCGCGGGCACCAGCGGCCGCCTGGGCGTTCTGGACGCCTCCGAGTGCCCCCCGACGTTCCTGACGCCCCCGGAGATGGTCCAGGGCATCATCGCCGGCGGTCAGGGGGCGATGTTCCGGGCCGTCGAAGGCGCCGAGGACAGCGAACAGGCCGGCGCCGACGCCATGGACGAGCGGGAAGTCGGCCCGCCGGACGTGGTCTTCGGCATCGCCACCGGCGGGACTACCCCGTATGTACACGGCGCCCTACGCCGCGCGCGGGAGCGGGGAGCCCGCACGGTCTTCTTTGCCTGCGTGCCGAAGGAGCAGTGCGACGACCGGGCCGACGTGTCCATCCGCGTCCTGGTCGGGCCGGAGGTGCTCACCGGTTCCACGCGGCTCAAGGCCGGCACCGCCACCAAGATGGTTCTGAACATGGTGACCACGCTGTCGATGATCCGGATCGGCAAGGTCTATCAGAACCTGATGGTGGACGTGAACTCCAGGTCGAACCGCAAGCTGGTGGACCGCGGGGCCCGGATGATCGCCACGGTCACCGGCGTGGACCGCCAGGAGGCCTTTCGGCTGCTCGAGGCGGCCCATGGTCGGGTCAAGACCGCCATCGTCATGCACGTGCGCGGAGTCGATCGCGAGACGGCCGAACGCCTGCTCGAGCGCCACGCCGGCC
>CALLOB010000116.1 GCA_938005315.1 uncultured Phycisphaerae bacterium | reverse complement strand
CGACGAGCTCCTGCACCGAGGTGCGGCCGGTCAGGTTGATCACCCCCTCGGCCCGACGCACGACGTCCAGAGCCACCGGGACCTCCGCCGGGGTGCCGGCCAGCACCACCGGCCAGCCGTGCCGCCGCGAAATGCCGCGGGCCACCTCCGCGAAGAATTCGGCCGGCCACTGCTTGGTTTCCCAGCGTGTTCCGGGGCCCAGCAGGGCAAACGGCTGCCCCGGCCCGAGCCCGCACTCGGCAAGCCAGCCGGCCACGCGGGCATCGGCCGCCGCGTTCACGGGGATCTCGAAGCGGATGGGCACGTCCTCGAAACCCAGGGCCTGGGCGAAGGCGTAATTGCGGTCCACCGCGTGCACGTCGCGCCCGCGGACCGAGACGCGGCGGGTGTAGAACATGGAGGCGAATTCGCGGGAATCGGCGAAGCCCAGGCGATCCGGCGCCCCGCTGGCGAAAGCCAGGAAGGCGCTGCGGAACAGGCCCTGCAGGTCGATCACCAGATCGAACGCCCGCACCCGCAGGGCCTGCACGAACTCGGCGAAATCGACCGTGACCCGCAGGTTGCGGCCGATCAGCCCGTAACGGCGGCGGTCGAAGCGGATGACCTCGTCGAGCTCGGGGTGACCCTCCAGCAGGCCGGCGCAGCTCTCGGCCACCAGCCAGCTGATGCCCGCCCGCGGCCAGCGGGTGCGCAGGCCGTGGAGCACCGGAAGCGCGTGGATCACGTCGCCCAGCGAGCTGGGCTTGATGATCAGGACCCGGTGAAAACCGCGTCGGCGGAGATCGTTCATGTCATCGGTGCCGGCGAACGCCCCGAAGGCGGCGGCTGCTCGAACGCCACCTTGACCGCGTCGCCGCGCAACCCCGCGGCGGTCGCCAGGGCCCGGCGCCAGTCCTCAAGCCCGAAGCGATGCGTCAGGAGGCCCGAGAGCCTGAGCCGCCCCCGGGTCATCAGGTCGAACACGATCTCATAGGTATGCAGCCGACGGCCGGCGTAATCCTCGATCGCCCGGCCGTTGACGCCCAGAACCGTCTGTTCATTAAACCACAACGGGCAGGTGTCCGCCAGCACGATCTGCGAGGTTCCCACCTGGACCACCGTTCCCCGCGCGCGGGCGTACTTCATCGCGTCGGTCAGGCTCGAGCCGGTGCCGACGCAGTCGTAGACCGTGTCGAAGCCGCCGATGAACGCGTGGTGTCCGAAGCGGGTGGGCACGATGCGTCCGCCGATCCGGTCGGCCACCGCCGCGTAGCGGGCCGCCTGGTTCATGCCGGCGGGAACCACGACGGTTTCGTCGGCTCCGAAGGCCCGCATGCGCTCGGCCTGCAGCGGCGTGCGGGCCAGGCCCACCAGCCGGCTCCGGCAGCCCAGCGTCCGCAGGGCGGCCACCACGGTGATGCCGATGAAGCCTCCGCCCAGGACCAGCGCCGTCTGGTCGTCGGCTGGCGCGTGCCGCAACACGGCATGCACCGCCCCGGCGGCCGGATCGACCAGCACCGCTTCCTCGTCGGACAGGGCGTCGGGAACCCGGTACAGCTGCGACTCATGGGCCACGAAATACGGCGCCCAGCTCCCGCCGGTGAAGCGGTTCCAGCCGATCATGCTGCCGGGGGGCAGGTCGCCGTCGCGAAACCGCTCGCAGAGCGTGAAGCGCCCCGCGGCGCACGGCTCGCAGACCGGATCGATGCCTCGCGGCACGCACGACAGTGTGGGCTCGACGACCACGCGGTCGCCGGGCGCGAAGCGGGTCACCGCCGGACCGGCATGGTCCACGACCGCGACGTTCTCGTGTCCGCAGACCGCCGGCAGGCTGCTGAAAGCCTGAAGAATCGATGCTGGATGCTGACGCTGCAGAATCACCGCCAGGTCGGTGCCGCAGATGCCGCCCAGGATGGGCCTCAGCCGCACCCAGGCCGGTGACGGCAACGGGGGAACCGGAACCCGGGCCGGCCGCAGGCCCGACAGGCCCGACCAGTACACTCCGGGCCACAACGTACCGACGGCCTTGCACAGCGCCCAACGCCAGGGGCGCGTGTCGTAGACCAGGGCATGCATCACCGATGGGCCGCGGCGGTCAGGCACGCGGAGGATGATAACCCTCCCGAGACGCGACCGCCACGACCGGCTCCCACCCGGCCGGAAACCGAAGCCTTCAGGGCATGCAGTTCTGGTCGGGGGCGATATCGGCGCCCCGCAGGCACCCCATGAACAACAGCACGTCGTCCTGGTCCACGTCCGCGTCGCTGTCAAGCATGGCATCCTGGCAGGAGGCCAGCTGCTGCGGCACGTCGCGACCGGTCAGGCAGGACTGGAGGAAACCGAAATCGGCCATATCCACGTCCCCGTCGGCGTCGATGTCGGCTGGCAGCCGCCGGGTGGTGAAGCGCCAGACCGGCCCCGTGGTCGTACCGGCGAGGTTGGTTTCGTCGATGCGCCAGAAATACTGCGTATTCCGCTCCAGCAGCGGGAGCGGAAACGAACTGGCGGTCGGCGTGCCCTGGGAAACCAGGCCGGTCGGCGAGAGTCCGAAGTAGACCTCGTGGGCGACGCTCCCGAATCCGGGGTGCCACTGCAAGGTAACGCTGCGGGGAACGTGGGTTTCGCCATCGGCGGGTTGCGGGCCGAAGGCCGGCTCCGGTCGGGGATCGCACAACGCAGAGGTCGAGAGGTCATCCTCGATAAAATCGGGCGGCACGCCTTGCCCCCGGGAAAGGCCGACCAGGCCGTCCCGCACGGACATCTGCAGCCAGCTCAGCCGGATCCGCCCGTCGTCAAAGAGCACCGCCTGGAAGGTGTTGGGGTCGTTGCCGCCGTACTCGCGCACGTTCATCCAGGTGATCGCCACGCGGTCCGACAGGATCCGGTAGCTGACGACGCCGGGCGGGGGGAAGAGGTCGTCGAAACAGACCGAGATTCTGGGCAGTCGAAAGTGCTGCCACAACGACTCGATGTAGGTGCTGTCTCCTTCCCCGAAGGTGATGTAGCCGTTGCTGCCCACGTAGAAGCGGTTGTGGTTCGTGCCGTAGAAATGGAAGGTCCGGCCCGCCGGGAGCGTGACCAGAATGTACCCGTCGTCGATCAGCGCCAGGGGCGTCGAGCCCGTGGGATCGACCGGCAGGACCGTGGTGCTCGAGGTGCAGACCGCATAGTAATCGATGCCCCCCACCGGCGTGAACAGGATGGTCCGAAACTGCAGGTCGAAGGGCGATTGCGGCGTGAACAGCTGCGTGAAATGGTTCGGCACGTCGGGGGTGGTGAACGAGTAGCACGCCCCGCCGTTGTCGTCCACCCGGGTGTTGCCCGCCTCGTCCCGGGCCTCCACGCGGAACAGGTAGGTCGTGTCGTCCTGCAGGCGGGTCAGGGTCAGGCTGTGGGTGGTGGCGAAGTGCAGCTCCGAAGCCTCGGCCGCTGCCCCGCCGCACGTCGTTCCGCAGACCACCCGTCCGCGGGCGGGCTCGTCGGTGGTGAAGGCTACCGTTGCGCGGCGGGCCTCCAGCGCGGTGACCTGGATGCCCGAGATCGCCGGCGCCTCGCAGTCGATCGGGGCCTCGGCGGTGACCGGCACGGACGTGCCCCCGTGGCCGTCGTCCGCGTCGGTGTAGGTCACCACCAGCGTGTCCCCGGGCTGCACCAGCAGCACCCCCGGCGCATCCACCGTGGACAGGGCCGCCCGCCCCAAGAATCGCCCGGATCGCTCGGTCGTCTCGGTCAGCAGCACCGTCTCGCCCTGCGGTTCGGACGGACTGCTCACCAGCACCGTGGTCGTGTCGCGAACCTGCGGATCGAGGTCCAGATCGCAGTCGATCAGGGTGATGCCAGGGGTGCTCTCGCAGGCGTAGCGGCCCGCATCGGTCGTGACGACTCCCGCCGGCGTGCAGGGCCGCAGCTCCGGCGACGCGGCCAGCGAGAACAGTTGCGGCCCGTCGGCCACGCCGTACCCGCGCACCCGGATCGTCCACTCGCCCGGCTCGGGAGCGTCCACCACAACCTGCTCCACGTTGTTCAGCCGGTCGGGCTGATTCCGCTGGGCCGGGGCGGCTGGACTCGCCGGGTTTAGCGTCCAGGGGTAATGGACGGTTCCGCCGGAGGGAGCGATGAGCTCGAGGTCCAGGTCGTTGACCAGCTCCGGAGCGGTGTTGACCGCGCCGGGCGGATCGTCCCAGGCGAGCGTCGCCTTGAGGGTCGCAAGCCCCGGCGGCACGCTCACGAAGAAACGCCGCTCGACGGCCTGGTCGATGCTCTCCTCGAGGAAAGCACCCGACCGCATGAAATCGATGGTCTCGCGGGCCTGGACCGCGCCGTAGCCGAACATGTAGTCCGGGCCGGGGTTGCCCAGGTCCTTGGCATTGTGGACCAGCAAGGCCTTCAGCGTGCTGTTGCGCGGCAACGGCAGCCCCGGATTCGACAGCTGCCAGTCCTGCAGCATCAGCGCACAGATCCCGGTCACCACCGGCGCCGCCATCGAGGTCCCGCAGGCGACGTCGTAGTCGCCGGTGTCGACCGTGCTCTTGATGCCGTGGTCGCCGTTGGACTGGCAGCCCGGAGCCACCACGTCCGGCCGGAGCCGGCCGTCGTCCGTCGGGCCCCAGCCGGAAAAATCGGTCATGCTCTCGTCGTTCGAGTTGATCGCCCCCACCGCAATGTGGTTCTTCGCCCCGGCCGGCGGACCGATCGTCCGGTAGCCCATTCCGCAGCGCGAAGGATACTGCCGCTCGTTGCCGTTGGCCCAGATGATCCGGGCGGGCGGTCCCAGACTGCCGCGCACGATCGCGTCGATCAGCGCGTCGGTCAGACCGTAGTCGCCCTCCATGTCGCAGGGCAGATTGTTCAGCACGATGTTCGTGCCGATCGAGTTGTTCACCAGCACGCAGCCTAGCGTGTTGAGGCCCTGGTTGTAGTCCGCCTCCATGTCGCCGGTGTTGTTGTACAGAAAATACGGGGCGCCGTCGTACTCGAAGCCGAAGACCTCCATCATCACCGACGGGGCCATGCCGCGATATTGTCCTGCACTCAGCAACCCGTCGCCCCCGATCGTGCCGGCCACGTGCGTCGGGTGGTAACTCGCCGGCGAGTTGTCGCGGTTCGTGAGCCGCCCCCCGAAGTCGGGGTGCGCGGCCATGGCCGTGCCGCCGTCGTAGACCATCACCCGGATCCCCGAGCCGTCCAGCCAGTACGGCGGCCCCTGGATCATCTCGACCCGCGCAGCCTGCCGGGCCTGATCGTTGGTCGGCCCCAGCGGCGGCAGGGGAGGCTCGATCCACTGCACCGCCTCCTCATCGGCCAGCGCGGACAACTCCCCTGCCGGCAGCCAGATCTCCACCGCGTTGAGACTCACGATCCAGCCGCGAATGATCGCCCGATGCCGCCCGACCACGGCAAAACCCTCGCCGGCCAGATCGACATCCGGATGGAACTGCACGCACAAGGCCAGCATCTCTTCAGCCAGCGGCTTGGACAGGCCCTCGGCTGCATCGAAGCCCTCCGGCGCGGAGGTGTCCGGCTTGACCGGCGTCCGGCCTTCGGCCTCGCCGGCGCCGGCCGCCCAACGGGCGTACGACGGAGGCTCTCCCCGTGCCAGCCTGGGGTGCAGTTTCCATGCGCGGGCGATCGGGGCCGCGCCGCGAACCCCCACGCGCTTCAGCCAGGTTTCGGAACGATGGTTCCGGGCGGCCGAGACGAAGTAGGCGTTGCCCCCGAGGTAACGCAACAGGCGGACGCCGCCGGCTTCCAAACGCGAACGCTCCTCAGGGGTCGGCAGGCGGGAGAATTCCAGGACCAGGCGGCGGTCGCCGCGGTCCAGCAGCCGGGCCATGACCTCCAGCGGCCGGCCGGCCGTCGTCGGGGCCTTGCTCGCTGCGGGCTGCGGGTTCCGCCAGCGCGGACCGGAGGATTCGGCTCCGACCGCCCAGGTCGTCGCCGCAACGATCAGAGCCGCCCCGAGAGTAAGCATGCTGCCCGACGGCCGGGTCGTCAGCCTTGCGTTGGCCACTCCTGACGTCTCCCGATACGGGGCACGACACAGGCCCGATCCTGCGATCCAAGGGGTCGACTGAGAGGTCGGCTGCCCGCGTCGGCCACCCAGCTTCGCCAAGGCCCCGGTCCAGTCATCGGCGGATCTCGGGGCCGGATCAGGACACGGCATCCCCCCCGACCTCGATCGATCCCTTGCTCAATAGTATCAGCTCCGCCTGCCCATTTCCGGTCTGTTTTTACAATAATCCGCGAGGATGTTTTGGCTTGTAAAGCATTGCTTTGGATTGACTTATGTTGCCACACGGTCCTATCATGGTCGTGATCGCATCGCGGTGGCTCAAATGCGGACCCCTGGGACCGGATTCGGCCTTTGGGAGCCGATTCTCCGTTCTTGATCGTCCCGTTGATCCGTTTTTTCGTTCCGCGTTCCATTCAACCGGTCGAGACGGTATTCCGTCCGGGCGTGAGCTCGGGATCTCGCCGGGGCAACCCACCGATCGAGGCCGAGGCCACAAAGACCGTAATCGGCTACTAGGACGGATGTTACGTCGATCTATGCGTACGTTCGCATTGAACGCAGGCTCACGTTCAGCTACACTGACGTCTGTCTGCCGGCAGCGCTTTGGTCTGAGCGACCGTTCGGACTACCAAACAGGCCTGATTGCGGGCGGAACCTGGTATCTGTCGTCGGCGGAAGCCGGGGGATACCGCGCGAGGGAATTCCAGCGATGAAATGCTTCCACGGTTCACGGGCGCCGGCGGTCACGGCCATCCTGCTGGCCGCACTGTCGGGTTGCGATGGAATCCCAGTCGATTCCTTCGACGGCCTGCTCGGCGGGATCGGGGCGATCAATGCGGTGGCGCCGGCCGGCGAACCTCTGCCGGAACTGGGCGAGGCGGTGATCATTCGGGTCATCAACCTCAGTGACGATCGGGCCCGGGTGATCGTCCGCTACCTGATCGCGGACATCGAAGTGCGTCGGACGGATATCCAGGTTCCAGGCGGCTCCACCGCCCAGGACATCGGCCCCGACAACGCTTTCCAGGTCGAGATCACCGCCACGGGCAGCGATGGAACACCTCTGCCCTCGATGTCCCTCACGCTGGGCGTCGATTTCGTCGGCGGCCAGATCAGGGAGTACGTGATCCGCCCCGGGGAACCCCAGGATCGGTGCCCGGACGACCCGGCCAAGACCGCGCCGGGTGTCTGCGGCTGCGGCGTCCCGGACATCGACACCGATCGCGACGGCACGTACGACTGCAACGACGCCTGCCCGGACGACCCGGCCAAGACCGCGCCGGGCGTCTGCGGCTGCGGTGCAGCAGACGCGGATTCCGACGCCGACGGCATAGTGGACTGCATCGACAACTGTCCCGGCAAGGCCAACGCCGACCAGGCGGACTGCGACGGCGATGGCGCGGGGGATGCCTGCGTCATCGAGGACTGCCCTGGGCTGCCGGGCTGCGGCGACTGCAACGAAA
This sequence comes from uncultured Phycisphaerae bacterium, assembly GCA_938005315.1. Classification (GTDB taxonomy): domain Bacteria; phylum Planctomycetota; class Phycisphaerae; order UBA1845; family PWPN01; genus CALLOB01. The sequence goes on along the minus strand of CALLOB010000116.1, from coordinate 17,257 downwards.
ACGGCGTGCCGGACGCCTGCGATCTGGGCGCTGGCGTGAGTCTCGATTCGAACGGCGACGGCATACCCGATGAGTGCGATGCCCCGCCGCCTTGTCGGCTCTATGTCCGGGCGGATGCGGACGGTCTGAACGACGGCAGCGACTGGAACAACGCCTTCAACGATCTCCAGGATGCCCTGGCCGCCGCCCGGAATCATGGCGGGCCGTGCGAGATCCGCATCGCGCGGGGCATTTACAAGCCCGATCGCGATACCGGCGACCGCACCGCTTCGTTCTTGCTTCCCTGCGGCGCCTCATTGCTGGGCGGGTTCAGCGGCACGGGCACGACTCCGGACGAACGCAATCCCGACCCGCTGACCAACGGCTGCGTGCTGTCCGGAGACCTCCTCGGCAACGACGGACCGGTGGCCTGGACCGGCGATTCGCGGCGAAGCGACAACAGCTACCACGTCGCGATCTTCGAGGACAGCTGCGGCGCCGATACGATCATCGACGGGCTGGCGTTTGTCGGCGGCAACGCCAACGGATCGGCGCCGCATTCTAAGGGCGGCGGCTTCCTGATCAGCTTCTTCCGCGGCCGGATCGCCAACTGCCTGTTCACCGGCCACTCGGCGCTTTCCGGCGGTGCGATCTTCCTGTACGACGGCGATCCGGTGTTCGACCGGTGCATCTTCGCTTTCAACTCCGCCGACAGCTTCGCGGGGGCGATCGAGATCTACGAGAGCAGGGCGACCATCCTGAACAGCCTGCTGGTGGCCAACATTTCCGGAGGCAAGGGCGGAGCGATGGACTTCTGGCTCAACCACCCCGGCCCGCGGCTGGCCATCACGATCGCCAACTGCACCTTCGCCGGGAATCAGGCGGCGGCGGTCGGCGGTGGACTGAGCGGTGTCGTCGGCTCGGGCTACGAGGGCGCACTGGAGATCATCAACTCGGTCTTCTGGGGCCACACCGCCGGGCAGGGCGGCCCGCAGGACGCCCATCTCTCGGTGAGCGGACTGAGGCCGCAGGTGTCGTACTCATGCATCCCGAGCCCCGGCGTCTATCCCGGCATCGGCAACATCGCCCTGAATCCGGGATTTGCGGCGATGCCCCCGCCGTCCCCGACCTGCACCTTCGGCTCCCCCGGCTGGAGCTTCGGCGACCTCCGTCTGACGCCGTGGTCGCCCTGCATCGACGCCGGCAGCAACACGGCCCCATCGGCCGCGGGGCCGCTGGACCTGGCCGGCGGACCGCGACGCCTGGACGATCCGGGTACCCCCGACAGCGGCTGCGGCAGCCCGCCGATCGTCGATATGGGCGCCTACGAGTTCGCCTCCACCTCGCCGGCCCGGCAGGCCTGCTGCTTCAACGCCGACGACTGCTCGGACCTCACCCTCGAGGATTGTCTCCACTGGGAGGGCATTCCCCAGGGACCCGGTACGACCTGTGCGACCACGTCCTGCGAGCCGCCGCCGACCCAGGCCTGCTGTCTCGACCAGCACGAGAGCTGCCTGAATCTGCCGGTGGACGCGTGCCTCGATCAGGGAGGCGAACCCCAGGGACCGGGGACTGACTGCGAGACGGCGAACTGCGGGCTCTGACTGGCGGCGCTTGTGCCGGCCATCGGCGAACCGACAGGGATGGTGCGCGTGCCGACCGGGGGCGTGCAATGGCCACGAAAGGCTTGCGTGACCGGCCGAAGCCGTCGGCCGGCGGGACCTTTCGCAGGGAGGCGCGGCGTCGCGTCCGCTGTCGCCTGTCATGTCGCGCGGCCCCGACGGAGCGGGGCCCTCCAGGCGGATCGGCGGCCCCGACGGAGCGGGGCCTGCAGGCGGATCGGCGGCCCCGACGGAGCGGGGCCCTCCAGGCGGATCGGCGGCCCCGACGGAGCGGGGGCCTTTCACGCGGCCCGCCGGCTACCTGCGGCCGTCCAGAATGAAGAAGGTCATGGCCATCAGCTGCAGGACCACCGCCAGCAGCAGACGCACCATCTGAACCCCCAGCGGCTCGTTGCGCAGCACCGCGAACACCGCCCAGATCAGCACGCCGATGGCCACGATCTGCAGCACCGCCCCGACCAGCCGCCCCAGCGTGTAATCCTCGCTGCGGGCCCGCCGCTCGGCCGTGCGAAGGAACGCCAGGATCTCCTGCAGGGTGGAGGCTGCGTCCGGGCTCACGCCGCCGGCGCCGGTCGGCGGACGATCCGACACGCCGGCGCCGCTGCGCAGCGTGGAATACCGCAACACGATCCGCGCCGCCTCCAGGGGCGAAGAGGCCACGAAGTCCACGTCGCCCGTCCGGCCCGTCCGCGGCTTCAAGGCCGGGTCCGTGCTGATCAGGATCGTGCGGCAGCCGGCCGCCCGACCGGCCTGGGCGTCGCGCAGCGAATCGCCGATCGACCATGAGGCCGCCAGATCGAGATTGTGCTCCAGCGAGGCCTTCAGCAGCATGCCGGGGGCGGGCTTGCGCAGATCGCTCTCGCGGCGGTAAGCCTCCACCACGGCCTCCTCGCCGGGCAGGAACGGGCAGTAATAGATCGCATCCAGCCGGGCCTGCTGCTGGCCCAGCAGGGTCTCGAGACGGTCGTGGATGCGCCGGAGGGTCTCCTCGGTCAGCAGCCCCCGGGCCACGCCGGACTGGTTGGTCGCCAAGATGTTCAGGAAACCGGCCTGCGACAGCAGACGCAGGGCCTCCGCCGCGTCGGGCATCAACCGGACCTGCTCAGGGTCGTTGAGGTAGCCGGGATCCTCGATCAGCGTCCCGTCGCGATCCCAGAACACCGCCGCCGCAGTCATCTTCGGATCCTCGCGGCCGAACACCGACGGATGGCGGTCCCGGCCCCGCGGGCTGGAATACTGTCGACGGGGTCGGCTGTCAATGCCTCGAGTGCCCGCCGACCGGCCGGGAAAGGCACGAAACCGCAGAGGTGCCCGGACGTCGGACCGGCCGTCACGGCGACTCGACACACACCTTGCGGATGTCCTCGACCGCCCGGCGCATCAGCTGCAGGCCCTCGCGAGTCTTGGGCCAGACCGACTCGCGAGGGTCGCCGAGAAAGGCTTCGATCCGCGACAGGCTTGCGATCTGGTCGGGGCGCAGCTTGCGGTCGGCGGTCTGGCGCAGCACCTCGCGCAGCTCCCAGAGCCGCTCGACAGCCCCCGGCGGCGCCGAGCGGCCGAAGAATCGCGCCTCGACCCGCTTCCTGAGGGCTTCGACGTCTTCGGCCGGCTCCCAGGCCGACTCGCGCCAGACATATTGCGTCAGAACATAGGGAAGGCAGTCGGTCGGGAAGGGAATGTCATGGTAGAAAGAGCCGCTAGCGAAGCCCGGCGAGAACGTCGAGATGGTTCCGGCCATGCCGGCCTCCGCCGCCCGCCAGACGCCGCTCACCAGCGTCTCCAGAGGCCGCAGATCCGCATACTCCCAGCGCAGCACCCTCGGGGAGAACCACCGGGCCGGCAATTCGCGGCCCACGGGAGCCGGAAAGTTCCACGAGCCGCGGGCCTCCATCCATTCGATCCGCGGATCGGCGCCGAGCTGGCGGACGACCTCGTAATACGCGGCATCGCTGCGGTGCGGCCCGTAGCCGATGGTGTAGCAGAGGCGGGCGTGCGGATGACGCTGCCAGATCTCGTGCATCATCCGCCGGATCAGCGAAAGCTGGTACTGGCCGAACATCCGACCGCCGGCGGCGTCGGACGGGGCCGCGCAGCGCGGGCACCGGCACGCGCCGTACTCGTCGGCCGATTCGATGTAAAGCCCGTCGGCCTGCGGCAGGCTGTCGAACATCTCGCGGTAATAGGCCACAAGAGCCTCCCGGGCCCGATCGTCGGCCGGGCAAAGGGCCCATGCGCTCACATCCTGGCCGCTCTCGTCGATGCTGCCCTGCCGCATCGTGCCCGGGGCGCGGTCGGTGAGCATGAACGTGCCGCACCAGGCCCCCAGCCCGCCGCCGAGATGGAAGCGCATGCCCAGGGCATGAGCCCCCTCGATCAGCCGCCTCTGGTCCTCGAGCGTGTGGATGCGGCTGTCGGTGGTGCTGTCCCAGTCGCGGTCGGCCAGCCGGAAGGTCCGGGGAAAGGCCTTGCTGGGGTAGTGACCCGACAGCCAGAAGTAGACGTCCGTCACCCCGTCGCGGGCGAAGGCTTCGAAAACCTTCAGCCAGTCTTCGACGCCGTACTCGTCCTCTTCGCCCCAGATGGTCAGAACATAGACCGGACGGAGGCGAAGCTGGGGAGCACGCACCAGGGGCTCGGCCATCAGCGAAAGCCCTTCGGCCGGACCGTCGATGAGCGTCTGACCCGCATAAACCGCCCCGTTGAAGACCGCCCGGGGCGTCCGGCCGGTGATGATCAGCCGCGGCCCGTCCGGGCGGGCGACGGGCAGCAGCACGAAGGCGTGCTCATCGAGCATCTCGACGCGTGCCGCAGGCTCCTGAGCGGCCGCCTCCGGGTCGAGGCGGCCAAGCTCGTCCAGCGTCGCCAGGACGACGGTCGGTCCGCCGGTCAACGGCGGCGGAGCCCCGATGTTCGGATCGTCGGCCGGCCGTTCCACAGGCAGGGCTGCGCCGCTCCACCGTTTCACCGGCTCGGTCAGGGCCCGGACCGCCAACTCGCCGAGCCTGTCCGACGGCGGCGTGCAGGTCACGATCCGGCAGACGGGGCGGTCGCCTTCGTTGAGCGGAATGGACACGGACTCGGCCTGCAGACCCGCAATCGGACCCCAGGCCGCCAGAAACGGCAGCCATCGAAGCTTCATGGCAGGGTTTTCTCCCGGTCCCGAAGAATCCCCGGCCCCCCGGACGCCTGCGGGACGAACGCCGGGAGTCGTGCCCGGTCCGCAGGCACGGGTTCTCAGTTGGTCGTCCTGACCACCGGAGTGAAAGGCAGCAGGCTGACGGTGGTGAAGTCCTGCTCCCGGCACTCCCGGAAGATGACATAGCGGCTCCACACCAGCCTGCCGTTGGCCTTCAGCCGGATCTCGGCGCGGAAGATGTAGTCCCAGTAAAGCAGGTTCGGGTTGTCCGGCAGGGCGAAGGCCGGGTCGCAGTTGTCGAACAGCACCCGCGTGGAGACGCGCGTCGGCGACAGCGTGAGCACCGGGTCGATGGCGGTAAAGGCGATGGCCTCGGTGCTGTAGGGCGTCAGCGTGAACGCGTAGGGACTGAAACTGCTCCCGTCGGTCGTCTGGACGTAGATGTCCTCGAAGAATCGCTGCACGATCGGGTCGGTCGGATTCAGCAGCGGCAGCGTGGCCCGGTCCACGGTGGCACAGATCGCGTCGGGAACCAGGATGCGGCGCGCCGAGTCCACCGTGATCTGGAACAGCGTGTCGTAGTCGATTCCGCCGCCCGGCGAGGTCGTCGGAGTCGGCTGGGTGGTGGGATTGGGCGCCGGCTGGGTGGTGTTGAAGATCGCTCCCGGCCCCGACGTGCCGCCGGCGGCGTAGGTGCCGCTGGCCATGGAGGCCAGCAACTCGGAGAAGGTCGCCCCCCCGGCGCCGCCGGAAGGCGTGCCGCCGGTGCAACTCAGGACCATCGGCAGCACCGAAGCCGCAAGCAAAGCCCCAAGAGCCGCCCTCACGCGTTTGCCGGTCATGACTTGCTCCCCATGGCCGGATGCCCGGCCGGCTTGTACTGTCGCGGTCCGGTTCGCCCGCCGACCAACTGGCTGAACCCGTCACGCCATCCGGCCGACGCCGTGCCCGCCGTCGACACGGCCCCGGCCCGACGGTTCGGGACGGCCGGTCCGCGCCAGCATTATAATGTCCGCCGGGTGACTGCGAAACTGCCCGGTTCCCATGATCGATCCGGGGGTTCGGCGGCTCCGTGGGGTATTGTTCACGATGCCGGGCGCCCTGTTGAGGACCCCGTTTCCGCGCCTGAGGGCGGAGTTTCCGGGCTTTCGCGGGGCCTCAGCGGCCGGTCGAACCGATGACCTTGCGCAGCAGCATCTCGTAGAACTGCCGGGCCACGGCCTGTTCGGCCTTGACCACCTCGTCGGCCCCCAGCCGCGAGGCCTGCAGGCCGCTGGAAGAGTACGTCGTCCGGGCGACGATGTAGAGGCGGGGGTTGAGCTGCTTGGCCAGGCGGGTGGCCTCCAGCACGGCGTTCTCGTCCGGGACGGTCAGAGCCAGGATCGAGGCCTCTTCGATGCCCGCCCGCCGGAGCGTCTCCTCCTCGGCGATATTGCCGCAGATCACGCGCCGGCCCAGACTGGTCTGCGTCTCGATGGTCTCGGGATTGGTCTCCACCACGACGTAGTCGATGCCGTGGCGGTCGAAGATGTCGGCCACCCACCGCCCGGCCAGCCCGAAGCCGGCGATGATGACCTTGCCCAGCCCCCGGGCGGCCTGTCCGGGCGTCAGGTCGGCCAGCCGCACCAGCACCGGCGTGCCGTCGGGCCAGTCGACCCGGGCACTGAGCCGGACCACGCCGTCGCTGCTGTAATAGCCCAGGTACTCGGTCTTTTCCGGCGGCGTTTCATCGATCGGGCTCCCGGGGCTGGCATCCATATCTCGCCTCCGTCCGGCATGACCCATGCCGCGGGCCTTTGGAGCTGTACGGGCGTGATTGCCGGCTTTTGCTTCTGCCGGAGGATTCTGCTCGCGCCGCCGGCCTTTGTCAACGGAAACCCGGGCGTTTCCGTGAACCGCCATGGTCTCCCGAGGGCTCGGGACGCATGGTCGGATGCACCTGATACCGGCAGGTCCTCGCCTGGCTTCGGCCGGCGCCTCACGGCGACGACAGCCCCTCCTCCGGGCGGCGGATCTCAACCGGTTCGGGATGCACGGTGACATCGGCGTTGCGGGCGACCTGTTGAATGCGCTCCTCCACCGTCTCGGTCAACCGATGGACGATCTGAAGCGTCTGGTTGCCATCGACGAGGATGTGCACATCGACGAACATGTGGGCCCCGCTGGCCCGCACGCGAACGCGGTGGCAGTCGATCACGTCGGGCAGCTCTTCGACGACCCGCTTGATGTCCGCGGCCACTCCGACGGGGGCTTCGTCGATCAGCGACCGCAGGGCGCGCTTTCCCAGGCGGAGGCTGACGCCGATGACGATGAAGGCCACGCCCAGGGCCGCCAGGGCGTCGGCGCGGGCCAGCAGGGCCTCTTGCGAGGGGAACCGCTCGGCCAGCCGCACGCCGCACAGGCCGAGGATGACCACCGCGGAACTCCAGATGTCGGTCCGGAAGTGCAGGGCGTCGGCCTCCAGGGCCTGGCTGTGGTGTTTGCGGGCGACGCGGTCCAGGGCCCTGGAGCGGGAGACGTCAACGACGATGGACACGAACATGACCGCGAAGGCCCAGAACGAGGCATCGACGGCCACGTGCCGCACGATCAGGCGCTCAGCCGCCTCGTGGATGATCCAGCCGCAGGTGGCCAGCAGCAACAGGGTCTCGAACAGAGCGGCGAGATTCTCGATCTTGCCGTGGCCGTAAAGGTGCTCGGCGTCGGCGGGCTTGTCGGAGGCCCGCACGGCCAGCAGGGTGACCAGCGCGGCGGCGAGGTCCAGCGCCGAGTGGGCCGCCTCCGAGAGGATGCCCAGGCTGCCGGTCTGCAGTCCGACGATGATCTTGAGCCCGGTGAGCAGCACTGCGGCCAGCACGGAGCTGAGGGCGACGGCGAACTTTTCCTGTGCGGGCGTCTTCACGGCCGGAGATTCCCTGTCGTCCGGCCGGGCGGCAGGGCCCGGCGCCACACGGGGCGGACGTTTCCGCACTGTCTCGCGCCTGCCCATGGGGCCCGTGACCGTCCACCCGGCGACGGATGCGACGTTCACGTTGCCTCCCGCCAGACCACAGGCTAGCCTACACCATAAGGCCCGGGGATTCGACCCGGCGATCACATCGTCCGAGACGGTGGAGGTTTTCGATGGCCGATCTGAGCAGGGTGCTCCCGGAGGTCAGGGAATTCCTGGCCGGCCGGCCGGTGCGCATGTACATCGGCGGCAAGTGGGTAGAGGCCGTGGAGGGGGGGACGTTCCGTACGCTGGACCCCGGCGACGGCACGGAGCTGGCCACGGTGGCCGAGGGCCGGGCGGCGGACATCGACCGGGCGGTCAACGCGGCTCGTGAGGCTTTTCTGGAAAGCGGCTGGGCGACGATGCCGGTGCGGGACCGGGCGGTCCTGCTGCACCGGCTGGCCGACCTGGTGGACCGGCACCGGCCGGCCCTGGCCCAGCTGGAGTCGCTGGACGTGGGCAAACCGCTGACCGCGGCCGAGTCGATCGACATCCCCAACGTCGCCCAGACGCTGCGCTGGTACGCGGACCTGGCGGTGCGCACGCGGCTGCGCGAGCCGATCGCGGTTTCCGGCTACGAGGCCTGGCAGGTGCGGATGCCGTACGGCGTGGCGGCCTTCATTCTGCCGTGGAACTTCCCGCTGCTGCTGGTCGGCTGGAATCTCGCGCCGGCGCTGGCCGCGGGCAACACCGTGGTGGTCAAGCCGGCCGAGGACACGCCGCTGAGCACGCTGTATTTCTGCCGGCTGGTCGAAGAGGCGGGCATTCCGCCGGGCGTGGTCAACGTCGTGCCGGGTTTCGGGGACAAGGCCGGGGCGGCGCTGGCCGAGCACCCGGGCATCAACCGCATGGGTTTCACCGGTTCGCCGGAGGTGGGCCGCCAGATCGCCGCGGCCTGCGGGGCGAATCTGGTGCCGGTGAAGCTGGAGCTGGGGGGCAAGGGGGCGGCGGTGGTTTTCGACGACGTGGACCCGGTCGCCACCGCCCGGCAGCTGGTCGGAGCGATCACATTCAACACCGGGCAGGTCTGCTGCACGGCCACGCGCTGGCTGATTCACGAGCGGATCTGGGAGCCGTTCGTGGCGGCGGCGCGGGAGATGCTGTCGGCGGTGAAGATCGGCCACGGCCAGGAGTCCGACACGCAGATGGGTCCGCTGGTCAGCGAGAAGCAGCGGGCGCGGGTGCTGGGCTACCTCGAGAAGGGGCTGGCCACGGGCGGCGAGGCCCTGCTGCCGGGGGGACGGGCGGAGGTTCCCGGGCATCCCTGCGGCTTCTACGTGCGTCCGGCGATGCTGACGGGGCATCCGGACAACATCTGCGCCCGCGACGAGATCTTCGGTCCGGTCGCGTTCCTGATGAGGTTTGGCGACGAGGCCGAGTCGATCGAGCTGGTCAACCGCTCGCCTTACGGGCTGGCCAACAGCGTGTGGACGCGGGATCTGGAGCGCGCCGGCCGGGTGGCGGTGTCGCTGGTGGCGGGCAACAGCTGGATCAACGGGCACAACCTCTTCCCTCATGGCGTGCCCTACGCCGGGTGCAACCTCTCGGGAATGGGGGGGGGCGTGCTGGGCCCCGAGACGCTGATGGACTACCTGCGCCCGCAGTCGGTCGTCCGGCCGCTGGAGTGATGGCCCCCGGCCCGGGTTGGCGACGGGCGAGGGCCCGCAGGCGGCGGTTCGCCCCGGGTGATCCGGAGGCGCCGGCGGTCCGTGGGGCCGGCAGACGGACCACGTCCGATATTCCCCCGGTCGCCGGACCTGCCTGCGGCCGACGGCCCATAAACTCCGTGAAATAACCGAATCCGCCCCTGGAACTGGCCGATAATCCCGGGGCGCGGGTCCCGCGGCCGGGTGGGACCGACCGGCCCGCGCGTCTATCCACGGAAGGTATCGATCATGGCCAGAATCCGCAGGACCGCTGCGTTCGCGGGTGTCGCCGCGGCGCTGGTGATCGCCGGCTGCTACGGCGGGAACATCGGACGCAGCAACGCCCCGCCGCAGGGATTCACCGAGAACCGCAACGACCTCCACGAGCACTATTTGCGGATGACGGACAACGAGATGCTCAACGACATGAACATGTCGTCGGTGCACTTCGTGCCGGAGTCCGCCGAGCTCAACGCGCTGGGCGTGCGCCGGCTGCGGCGATGCGCGTCGATCCTGGGCGTCTACGGCGGCAAGATCCGCTATGACGGCATCGACGGCGGCGAGGAGATGACCCGCGCCCGGATGGAGACGATGGAGAAGTTCCTGGCCGCCTCGGGACTCAAGCGGGAGCAGTTCAGCGTCGAGGCCGGCGCGGCCCGAGGCGCGGGCATGGACGCCGGCGAGGCGGCGCTCATCCGCGAGACGACGCGTTTCCAGCCGGACAGTGCCTCCAGCGGATCGGGCCGGAGCAGCATGAGCTCGAGCCTCGGCTCCGGAGGCGGCACGACCAACTGACGCGCCGCGGCTCCCCCGGGCGTTCCGCCCGACAGGGACGGCCGATCGGACAAGGATCACAAAGGAGTGTATCGCATGCTCGCACGGACGCGGCTTGCAGGGTGGATCTGCCTGGCCCACTTGCTGGCCTGGGGGGGCTGCCAGCCCGCCGAGACTCCCGGGACCGGGCGCATCGAACGAACCGGCGGCGGCCCGGCCGCCCCGATCGATCCGGCCACGATCCGCGAGGCCGACGCCCCCACCATCGCCCCCGACACGCACCTGGCCGCCGGCCGGCTTCATGAAAGCCAGGGACGGCTTCCCGCGGCCGCCGAGCAATACCAGATGGCTGTGGACGCGGACCCGAATCATGTCGAGGCCCTCAACCGCCTTGGCGTGGTCATGACCCGCCTGGGCCAGTACCGCAGGGCCGAGCGGGCTCTGAAAAAGGCCGTGGAGCTCGCCCCGGACCGGGCGTACCTGCTGAACAACCTGGCCTACACCCGGATGGCCGAAGGCCGATGGCGCGAGGCCGCGGAGCTGCTGACCCGCGCGGTGGAACGCTTCCCGGACTTCCCGAAGGCCAGGATCAATCTGGCGGTGTCCCTGGCGATGCAGGGCGACGACCAGGGGGCTCTTGAACAGTTCGAGCTGGCCCTGCCGCTGGAGGATGCCTACTACAACATGGGCATGCTCTATCAGTCCCGCAGAGAGGCGGTGAAGGCCGCTCATGCCTACAAGCTGGCTCTGGAAACGAACCCCAAGCTGACGGCCGCGCGACGGCGACTCGAGAACCTGCCGGCCGAGATCCTCGGTCAGGCCGATCGTCGGATCGAGGCCGGTCTGGCCCTGACCGTCGACCGGGAAGATCGACCGGCGAACGCCGAGCCGGTGGCGTTAAATCCGCTGCCGGTGGAAACCGAAACCCACGTCAAGGGCAATGGCGATACTCAGTCTGCCTCGGCCTTGCCGGCTGGAGGCGAGTTGCTGGTCAGTGCCGCCCAGACCCGGCCGGCCGGGGAAACCGGTCAGGAGCCGGCGGCCGAGTCGCCGCCTGCGGCACGCGCCGCGGCGGAGGAACCAGTGGTGCCGGTGGCCTTGACCGGCACGATGTCCCTGGAGACCGTCAAGAGTGAGCCGCTCGTCGAGTCTGTTTCGTCTGCCGGACAGCAAATTGCCCCGATCCAGGCCGGTGAGGGTGAGGCGAGACGGGTGGGCGGCGATGAGTCGGTCATCGCACCCCAGGACAGCCTGAAGGCTTTGGAAGCCCTTGCGGCCACGATCAGAGGGCTGCCCCAGACGCCGGCGTGGCGATCGGGTCTGGGATGGCTGCGCAAGCTGATGGCGGCCGCGAGCCGATGCGAGCAGGCGGCCTCGCCCATGGCACCGGATGACGCGCCGATGGGGTTGACGGGTTTCCTGCCTGTGGGCTTGCAGGCCTTCAGCGGCGAGGACCCGGTCCCCTGACGGCATTTCGCCGCGCGCTGGACGGGCGGCGTCGGATCGATTGACGCTGCCGACCGCCGGAAATAACCTTCCGCTCGCAGGCATCCTCGCCACCGGCGCGTTGCACGCCGCTGCGGTGGATGCGTTTCACGTTCACATGTCACGACGGTCGCCAGGGGAGGAATCCCGCGATGGCCGGACAGCTTTCGTCCGTGGCCGGGCGCCTGGACAGGCTCCATGAGTTCGAGAGGGATCCGGTCACCCCGGACAGGCTGCACGGTGGACGATACTTCGCGGCGTTTTTCGCCGGCGAGCACATTGCGGCCACGGAGTTCGTGATCGGGGCTCTGTTCGTGCAGTGGGGAGCGGCCGCCGGGGATGTCATCTACGGCCTGCTGCTGGGCAATCTGCTGGCGGTGCTGTCCTGGACCTTCATCTGCGCGCCGATCGCGGTGCAGACCCGCCTGACCCTGTACTGGTATGCCCGGCGGATTCTCGGGCCGGGACTGACCGCGATCTATAACCTGGTCAACGCGGTGCTGTACTGCTGCCTGGCGGCAGCCATGGTCGGCGTGTCGGCCTCGGCGCTGATCATGGCCCTGGGACGGATCCCCGGGCTTCCGGCCATCGGTCACCCGCGGATGAGCGACGTCTGGCCGAGCGGCCCGGGGTGGGTAGCGGTGGTCGTGATGGTCGGAGCGGTGGTGGTCACCCTGGCCATCCTGGGTTTCCGGCGACTGAGCCAGTTCGCGGCGGTCTGCGCCCCGTGGTTGTTCGCGATGTTCCTGGCCGGGGCGATCGCGGCGTTGCCGGCGCTGGAGGACGTTCGCGCGTTGGGCGACGTATTCACCGCGGCCTCGACGCGGATCTGGACGGGCCGGCCCTACGAGGAGCCGATCCGGGAGCTGGTCGGTCCACTGCCGAACGCGCGGCTTCCCGAGCGGGTGCCGCAGGCCCTGCGCGACGAACTGGCCACGCGAACGCCCGGCAGCGTGCCGATCACGCTTTCGGACGAGGCGGTGCTGACCACCGAGCAGGCCGATACCCGCTGGCGGATCATCGACGGGGCGAGGGAATTCATCATCAAGCCGAAGGCCGACGCTCACGGCGGACCGGCCGGGCTGATGCTGCATCGCGTGCTGCCGAAACTGGGATTCTGGCACATCGCCTTCTTCGCATGGTTCGCGAACCTGGCGATGCACGTCGGGCTGTCGGACATGGCCGTGCTGCGGTACGCTCCGCACGCCGGTTTCGGGCTCTACTCGGCGTTCGGCATGTTTCTGGGGCACTTCGTGGCCTGGCTTTGCGCCGGGGTCATGGCCGCGGCGCTGGGCCAGGGGCTGAACATCGGGCAGATGGCCGAGCGGGCGCTGGGCACGGCCGGGCTGATCGCGGTGCTGCTGGCCGGCTGGACCACGGCCAACCCGACCATCTACCGGGCGGGGCTGGCCCTGCAGGCGATCTCGCCGGACTGGCCGCGATGGAAAACCACGCTGGCGGCCGGAGCGATCACGACCGCGGTGGCGTGCTTTCCGGCGATTTTCATGAGGCTCCTGGACTTCGTGGCGATCTACGGCCTGGTGCTGATGCCGGTCGGGGCGGTCATCTTCACCGAGCACTGGCTCTTTGGCCGCCTGGGCCTGCCGCGCGGCCCGACCGGGGGCCGGGGCGACGGGGCGAACGTTCCCGCGCTGCTGACCTGGGCGGCGGTGCTGGGGCTGTGCTTCCCGTTCGAGATGTTCTGCTCTCTGCGCTGCCCGATGGACCGGCTGGGGATTCCGCTGTTCTTCCGCTGGCTGCCGGGCTGGTTCGTGGCCTGCGGGCTGTACGGGGCGCTGGCGTGGATCTTCCGGGGTCGGTCCGCCGCCGGGGTTTCGGCGTCGGATCGCGAGGCCCGCGTGCCCCGGGCGCCGGTTTCGGTCGGGGCGGTCGTCCCGCTGAAGGCGGTGGATGTGGACGTGGCCGCCTGGATGGCCGGGGCGGTGGCCCTGTTGACGCTGGTGATGTGCCTGGTGCTGCCGCTGCGGGTGTTCCTGGCCGGGCCGGTGCCGGAGGTCTACGCCTCGAACCTGCAGACCTGCAAGGGGCAGCTGCTGGTGGCGACTGTGATCTACTTCGTGGCGGCGACCTTCTGGTTCGGCCGCCGCGAGCGGGCCCGCTGCTGAACCGGATGATTGGAGGGCGTGGGCGTGCGCGTGGTGCGGTTCGAGGATGAGCGCGGCGTGGTGCGGCTGGGCGAGTGGCTGCCCGACGGGCAAGCCCGGCCGATCGAGGGCGACCTGTTCGGCGGATTCGCGGTGCGGTCCGAGACGGCGGCGGTTCGGCGGCTGCTGGCGCCGGTGGCGCCGGCGAACATCTACGGCATCGGCCTGAACTACCGCCGCCACGCCGCCGAGGGCGGCCAGCAGGTGCCGGACCAGCCGCTGGTCTTCCTCAAGCCGACCACGGCGGCGATCGGCCACGAGGATCCGATCGTGCTGCCGGCCGCCGCCCCGGATGAGGTGGACTACGAGGGCGAGCTGGCGGTGGTCATCGGCCGGACGGCCCGCAAGGTGCCCGAGGCCGCGGCGCTGGAGTGCGTGTTGGGCTACACCTGCGCCAACGACGTGTCGGCCCGCGACTGCCAGTTCCGGCGCGACCGCCAGTGGGCCCGGGCCAAGGGGTTCGACACGTTCTGCCCGCTGGGGCCGTGCCTGCTGATCGACCCCGCGCGGGATCCGCAGTCTTTCGCCATCCGCACCACGCTGAACGGCCGGGTCATGCAGGAATCGACCACTGCGGACATGGCCTTCGGCGTGGCCCGGCTGATCAGCTACCTTTCGCACCAGTTCACGCTGCTGCCCGGCACGGTGATCCTGACCGGCACGCCCGAGGGGGTGGGTTATGCCCGCAAACCTCCGGTTTTCCTTCGCGACGGCGACCGGGTGACGGTCGAGATCGAGGGCATCGGGGCGTTGTCCAACCCGGTTCGGGCCGACCGCTGAGCCGCGCTTTCCCTTTCGCGCAGCGCGGCGGCGACGATCCGTGCTGGCCGCAGGCATGGCCGCCGGGGCTTCCCTTCCGCGCAGCGCGGCGGCGACCCGCCGGCGGTGGCCGGCGACCGGCCTGGCTCTTCCGCGCGGAGCAGCGCCTGCCGCCGGTAACCGGCTCATGCCGGGCGAGGCACCGCAAGTCAACAGGGGGCTTCCGGGGTGATCCTCGCCGGGCGGGTGCGAAACCGGCCGATCCCCCGCCGGCGCCGGGCTGCCTCGTCCCCCGGGGTACCGCCCTTCGCCTCCGGCCTCGCCGACGTTGCCTCGTCGGGTTCCGGGGTATAATGGCATCCCCGTGCAGGACCATGACCCCGGCACGCCGGTTGTCGGTACCCGGCGGCCGGGCGGTGGAGAGCTGTGGGCATGCCTCTGTACGAGTACCAGGCCGAGGATACCGGCCGGTCGTGCGACCGCTGCCGGGAGGCATTCACGGTGCGACAGGCGATGAGCGACCCGCCGTTGCAGACCTGCCCGGACTGCGGCAGCGCGGTCCGCAGGCTGATCTCGACGTGCAGCGTGTCGACCACGCCTTCGACCCGCGCCATGCTCAGCGACAGGAATCTCAAGGCCAAGGGCTTCACCAAGCTGGTCAACGAGGGCGGGGGACGCTTCCGTCGGACGGTGTGAACGCCGGCGCAGGCGACCCGGAACCCCACAACCCAACCCCACAACCCCCGGCCAGGGGCCGCACCGCGCCCGGCCGGGACGGGAGGCGCGGAGTGCAAAGCAAGGAACGGATGATGATCGCGCTGCGCCGGGGCGTCCCGGACCGCGTGCCGGCGACCGTGCATCAGTGGCAGGCCTACCACCTGGAGAAGTACCTCGACGGCATCGAGCCGCTGGAGGCCTTCAAACGCTTCGGGCTGGACGCGGCCATCACGTACTTCCCCGTGACGTACCCGCCCAGCCCGGACTGGCAGGTGGACATCGTCCGAGGTACCTCGCCGCAGGGCCACCCGGTGGAGCACCGTACGATCACCACGCCGGGCGGCACGCTGACCCAGACCGTCGAATATCATCCGACGACGCACTGGAACACCACGTACCTGGTCAAGCGGCCCGAAGACGTCGAGCTCATCGACCGCTACATGCCGATTCCGGTGCTGGACCGGGCGGCCCTGGCCCGGGAATACGACCGGGTCGGGGACGCCGGCATCCTGCGGGGTTTCGTGTGGGGCGACCAGGGCGGCTGCTGGCAGCACGCGGTGAACCTCTACGGCCTGGAAAACCTGATCATGGCCACCTACGACGATCCGGCGTGGGTCCACAGCTTCCTGGGCGCCCTGGAACGCAAGAAGCTGCGGTTCATCGAGGAGTCGCTGGCCGGGGCGAAGTACGACCTGATCGAGACCGGCGGCGGGGCGGCCTCCAGCACCTGCGTCTCGCCGGCGATCTTCGAGACCTTCTGTCTGCCCTATGACCGCCGCATGCACGAGGCCCTGCACGCCGTGGGGCTGCCGGCGGTGTACCACACCTGCGGCGGCATGATGCCGATCCTCGACCTGATCGTGGCCAACGGCTGCGACGCCAGCGAAACGCTGACGCCCCCGGCCATGGGCGGGGACGCCCGGCCGGCCGAGATCAAGCGGCGGATCGGGCACCGCGTGGCGCTGATCGGCGGACTCAATCAGCAGGAGGTGCTGGATCGCGGCACGCCTGAATCGATCCGCCAGGAGGTCTTCCGTCTGTTCGCCGAGTATGGCCCCGGCGGCGGCTACATGATGTCGCCCAGCGACCACTTCTTCGAGACGCCGCCGGAGAACCTCGCGATATACGCCCGGGCGGCCGCCGAGTGCCGCTACTGAGGCGATCAGCGGCCTGCCGTCCCGGCCGCCGTTATCGTCTGGCTCCTCTCGGGCGTCCTCGAAGGCATTGACGCCGCCTTGCGCGAGACCGGTGCGCCCCGCATCACGCGCGGGAACCCGCTGAAAAAAGGGGACATCACTGATTTGTGCTTGTCTCGCCTTCAACCGCAGGTTTCCGGCATCGCGTTCCGGAGGCTGCCCGCCGTCAGGCCCGGCGGCCACTCCGTGGCGGTCCCGACGCGATTCACCCCGCACGAGGCCCGTTGCCGGCGCGGACTCGGGCACCCACGCCACGGGGAATGGGGTGCACAACGGCAGCCCGACGCCGAACGGATGCCCGGCCGCGCCCCCATCCCCGGTTGCACGACTACATCACCCCCCGCCTCCGCGCCCCGGCTCCGCCTGAGCCTTCGGTGTCAGGTGACGGGCATCGTGTGTTTCCATGCTGATGGCGGGAGCATGATGTTCGGCATACTGAGCTGCTATCAATGAGGCGACGGAACCGCGTGCAGGGGCGTCTTGACTTTGTCTCGTGAACCCCTCATTGTGATCTTAATGAGGGCGCGGGCGTAATTCAGTGGTAGAATGCCAGCTTCCCAAGCTGGACGTCGCGGGTTCGAATCCCATCGCCCGCTTTCCTTCCACTTTTCGCGCCACGTCGCACGCCGTCGCATTGCGCTTGCATTGACAACGAGTTACGCGAGCCGCCCGGTGCAGTCAGCAAGCCGATACACTCGGGCGATTGGTCGCCGTGTCGCGTTGAATCGCTTTGTTTCGCGCTGCAACTGTCGGGGTTATAGGCGGACAACAAAAACCTAACATCGC
>CALLOB010000115.1 GCA_938005315.1 uncultured Phycisphaerae bacterium | reverse complement strand
GGGGAGCATGTAATGCAGCAGGCCGCCGACGTGCGCGACCGGGTCCCATATTCCCAGGCCGATGCAACTGCCCAGGGCGTACGTGACCAGCTCGACGCCTGGGTCGTCCGTCACCCGCAGATCAGCGATGTCCACGACGATCGAGGTCTTCAACGCTTCCGGCTCCCCGTCCGCCGCCCTCCCGGACCCCGCACCGGCCGTCCCGGCAGCCGCGCCGGAGCAGGTCCGAGAACCTCCGGCCGGGTCCCTGATCCCCCTGCGGTGATATCGTCCGGTGGCGGGCGGCACTTCGCGTTCGCGAATCGCGATGCCATACAGTCCGCGGAAAAACATCGCTTATCGGGCATGCACGGCGCGGTCCGTGACGGCCGGGAGCGGGCGGCCGCCCTGCATGCCGTCATCAGGACTGTCTGGGCATCGTGGGAGCGTTTCCGGGAGGCCTCGTCGGCTCTACGGTTTCGGGGGTGTTCCGCCGCCGGCGCGTCGTCGGCGTCCGCATGTTCGGTTGCCGACACGCCATCCGCGATCCATTCGCCGGCGGCAGAGTCCGACAGGCTCAACGTCCGGCCAGCAGCCTCTCGAGGCGGGCCTTGGCGGCGGCCAGCTCGGCCACCGGATCGACAGCCTCGGTCCTGCGGAGAAAAGGCACGTCGCGGTACCCCGCCTCGTCCAGCGCAGCCAGGTAAGCCGGCAGATCCAGATGCCCTTCCCCCAGGGCCACCTCGCGACCGGCCCGTCCTGCCGAACCCGACAGGGCGTCCCGCCCGCGGGCGGCGACGATCCGGTCGGCCAGCGGCGCCATGCCCGCCAGCGGGTCGAAACCCTCGATCATCAGCGAGGCCGGGTCGTAACAGGCCGCCAGCTGGGGACAGCCGATCTCGCGAAGCATTGCGGCCAGCTGCCCGGGTTCGCCGCCGGCGGTCTCGAACGCCACGAAAGTGCCGGTCCTATCAGCGGGGCAGGCCCGGCTTCCGCTCCGGCCTCGGCCACCGCGCCGACGAGCGGCGATCCGCGCGTCCGGGAGATCCGCTTTGCGGTTCCGGGACGCTCGCCGGAGGCGGCCTCCGGGGCGGTCATCATGCTCCCACGGACCTACCTCGAAGAGGAGGGCCGCGCCGACGCCCGCCGCTGGCCGGTGGCCTACCTGCTGCACGGCTACGTCGGGGATTGTCGCCGACTGGGGGCCATGTTTCGCCAGGCGGGCCGTCCGCTGGAGGATGCGGCCGACGCGTTCGGCCTCATCCTGGTGGCGGCGGACGGTCGGCGGGCCTCCTGGTACCTGGACGCGGCACCGGACGCGCCGGAGTCCGCCGACTGGCAGTACGAGACCATCCTGACCCGGCACCTGGTGCCCGAGATCGACCGGCGGCTGCGCACCTGGGCGGAGCCGGCCGGGCGTGGCCTGAGCGGGATGAGCATGGGCGGCCACGGGGCACTTTACCTGGCGGCCCGTCACCCGGAGCTGTTCTCGACATGTTCGGCCATGGCCGGTGTCTTCAATCTGACCGATACGACCCAACCGCGCGAGCTGGCGGCGCGGCTGGGACGCCTCGAGGAGCACCGCGACCGCTGGATCGAACACAGCGTGCTGACCCAGGCCGGGCGATTTCGTGGCCGTTCGATCGGGCTGTTCATCGACTGCGGGACCGAAGACCCCTTCATCCACAACAACCGGGCCCTGCACCGCAGGCTGCTGGAGCTGGACGTGCCGCACGACTACATCGAACGGCCCGGCGGCCACACGACGCCCTACTGGATCAACGCCATGCCGTATCACCTGCGGTTCCTGGCCGACCGCCTTAAACGACCCGGTGCTCCGTGAGCCTGCATGCCGGGGATCCGCCGCTTGCAGGCCTGTACCCCGGCGTTATCATCCACGGAAGGCGGCACTGGAACGGAATTGCCGTCGGTTCATGCTCATCTCCACGCAGCGAGGAACACAATCATGATGCCCGGATCCGAGACGCGCGTATTCCGTGCAAGGATGACGACGGCGCTGGTCTTCCTGACGATGACGGCTTTGCCGGCGGCCGGCGCGGTACGTCCGGCAAACGTGTTCGACAGCCACATGGTGCTGCAGGCCGACGCGGAGGTGCCGGTATGGGGCTGGGCCGATCCTCAGGAGGAGGTGGTCGTCCGGATGGCCGGACAGGAAGTCAAGACGAAGGCCGCGGACGACGGCCGCTGGAGGGTCAGGCTGGCGCCGATGCCCGCCGGCGGGCCTCACCGGATGGAGATCGTCGCAGGCAATACCGTCGCGCTGGAGGACGTGCTTGTCGGGGAGGTCTGGCTGTGTTCCGGCCAGTCGAACATGGAGTGGGGCATCAAGGTCAGCGCCGACGCCGAGAAGGAGGTTGCCGCCGCCCAGTATCCGCGAATCCGGCTGCTCACCGTCCCGCACCGGACCGCGCGTCGGCCCGAGCCTGACGTTGAGGTCAGCTGGACGGTCTGCACGCCGGAGGGGATCGCCGCCGCCGGACCGTGGAATGCCGGTTTTTCGGCGGTGGCTTATCACTTCGGCCGGACGCTGCAGGAGGAACTCAAAGTCCCGGTCGGGCTGATTCAGAGCACCTGGGGCGGCACGCGCATCGAGCCGTGGACGGCGCCGGAGGGTTTCCGCGCCGTACCGGCCGTGGCCCACCTGCTCAAGCCCGTGGAGCGCGCGGACAAGGAGTACCGCGAGGCGGCGGGCCAGGCGCTCGCCGATTACCGGCGTTGGCTGGATCAGGCGAGCGCCGATCACGAGGCCGGGCGGGAGGCCTCCGCCCCCCCACCCTGGCCCAGGCACCTGCTGGACGACAACACCAAACCGACCTCGCTGTACAACGGCATGATTCATCCGCTGGTGCCTTACGCCATCCGGGGTGCCATCTGGTACCAGGGCGAGTCGAACCGCGCTGACGGCATGGAATACGTGGAAAAGATGAGGGCTCTGGTCGGCGGCTGGCGGCAGATCTGGGGCCGGGGGGACTTTCCCTTCTACTTCGTGCAGCTGGCACCGTATCGTTATGGGACGGAGGATCCGACCATTCTGGCCCGGATGTGGGAAGCGCAGGCGCGCTGCCTGGAGATCCCGAACACCGGCATGGCGGTGACGGTGGACATCGGGGACCTGGCGGACATCCACCCCAGGAACAAGCGTGACGTCGGCCGGCGGCTGGCCCTGTGGGCCTTGGCCGGGACGTACGGCCGCAAGGACATCGTTTTTTCCGGACCGTTGTACCGCTCGGCCGTCAACGAGGGCGGCGCGATCCGTATCCGCTTCGACCATGTCGGCGGCGGGCTGATCTCGCGGGACGGCGGGCCGCTGTCGTGGTTCCAGATCGCCGGTGCCGACCGCCATTTCGTGCCCGCCGAGGCCTTCATCGAGGGCGAAACGGTCGTCGTCCGGGCCAACGAGGTCGCGGATCCGGTGGCCGTGAGGTTCGCCTGGCACATGGAGGCTCAACCCAATCTGGCCAACCGGGAGGGCCTGCCGGCGGCGCCTTTCCGGACGGATGCCTGGTAACGGCTGTCCACTGACCGGGCAGAACAGCGCCTCGCCACCCCGGATGATGACCGGACCGGCGTGTCCGATCCTGTCGCCGGCGGCCCGGCCGCCCGGCCACTGCCGACAGACACTGCGACTGCCCGACCCCTTCGCCCCCCATTGGGGCGTTGTCCGCCGGAAACAAGCTAAATAGCCTCGCTGATCGGGTCGATGCCATCGATACCCCTGCGGGCACCGGGTATGCCGTGCGGCATGCCCGGACGGTATCGGACCGTGCCGACACCCGGTCTGGTGTCGGCTTTCGTGCGGGCCACCACGGTTTGGCGATCGGCACCGACGGTGTCTGAAGGAGCGGCCATGGCAGAGATCTCCGCCATCGTCCCGCCGCAGCGTGCGGCCGTGGCTGCCTCCTGCGGCGCCGCGCCCCCGGACGCCGCCACCCAGCCGTATGTCAACACCGCCGGGGCGATCCCCACAAAAGTGATCCTTGTAGCCGAGGACGACGCGGACACGCGGGCCCTGATCGTGCACCTGCTGCGGCGGGAGGGTTACGAGGTGCTGATCGCCCGGGACGGCGCCGAGGTGTTCGACGTGCTGCAGAGGCGCATGCCGGGGCTGTTCCTGCTGGATTGCGACATGCCGCGGATGACCGGTTTCGAGGTCTGCCGGCGGCTGAAGGCCGACGCCCGCTACTCGGAGCTGCCGGTGATCTTCATGTCGGCCTGGTCCTCACCGGAGGACAAGGCCACGGGTTTCGGTTCCGGCGGCGACGACTACGTCACCAAGCCGATCGAGAAGATCGAGCTGCTGGCCCGGATCCGCTCGCACATTGAGCTGGCGATCAGCCGGCACACGCTGCGGCGGCGGGCGGCGCTGTTCGAGGCCCTGACGCTCGAGCAGGCCGGAATGCTGGACGACGTGCGGAGCGGCCAGGAATCGCTGCTCACGCCGGTGTCGGCAGTCCCCGGCCTGACGCTGGGCGTGCGTTTTCAGCCGGCCCACCACGCCGGCGGGGACTTCTACGAAATCGCCCGGCTGGCGGACGAGGACTATGGGCTGCTGGTGTGCGACGTGTCGGGCCACGACCTGAGCGTGCCGTACATCACCGGGGCGCTGAAGGCCCTGTCGGCCACGTTCCTGAATGAG
Source organism: uncultured Phycisphaerae bacterium (assembly GCA_938005315.1). Taxonomy (GTDB): domain Bacteria; phylum Planctomycetota; class Phycisphaerae; order UBA1845; family PWPN01; genus CALLOB01. Next base: position 9,900 of record CALLOB010000115.1, on the reverse strand, counting down.
ACGCTCTCGCCGACGGAGACGATGCTGCTGCTGAACTCCAGCCTGCTTCGTTTCCTGACGGACGACCACTACGTGACCGCCAGCTACGCGCGCTTCTCGCGGACGGCGATGGAAGTGTCGCTGATCAGCGCCGGGCATCCGCCGGCGGCCATTCAGCGGGCGGACGGTTCGGTCGAATACGTGACCATCACCGGCGACGTGCTGGGGATGTTCGAACAGCCGGTCTACGAGACGCAGGTCGTGGAGGTATTTCCCGGGGACCGGCTGTTCCTGTACACCGACGGGCTGATCGAGAACTACTGGGACGACTCCGGCCACTCGGGCCGGGGGCTGTACGGCATGGAGCGGCTGCGCGAGGCCCTGGCGGCGCGGCGCGGCGTTCCGCTGGCCCAGGCCGTGGACGAGGTGGTGGCCGAGGTGCTGCAGCAGTGCGAGGGCCTGGCCGACGACGACATCGTCGTCGTGGGCGCGGAGTTCTGAGGACCGGTTCGGGAGGGAGCCGGCGTCAGGAGCGGCGATGTTCGAGATCAAGCAGACCGACCGCGGCTTCGAGATCGCGATGTCCGCGGAGCTGACCAACATCGACCTGGCCGACGGCTGCATGGCCGAGTTCCTGGAGCGCGCCGGGGCCCCGCTGGACCGCTTCGCCGTGCGCATCCTGCTCCGTGAGGCGGTGCTCAACGCGGTGACCCACGGCAGCGGCCAGAACCCGGAGCTGACCGTGCGCTTCAGGGCTTTTCTGGATGAGGAGGGGATGGTCATGGAGGTCGAGGACGAGGGCCCGGGATTCATCTGGCAGAACCGGGATATGGTTTTCGAGGTGTGCGGCGACGGCGGCCGGGGGCTGCCGATCATGCAGATGTATTCGTCGCAGATGTCCTACAACGACGTCGGCAACCGGTTGGTGATCCGCAGGCGCTACGAGCGCGGCTGCGTGTGTGCCAGCCCGACTGGCAGAGGTGACTGATGCTACAGACGGAACAGGCGCAGGACGTGCTGGTCGTGAGGCCGGGCGTCGACATCGTCGCGTCGCAGGTCGAGCAGCTCAAGAAGGACCTGCAGGCGCTGGTGGCGCAGGGCCACATCCACCTGGTCATCGACCTGGAAGGCACGAGCATGATCGACTCGAAGGGCCTGGCGGTGTTCATGCTGTGCCACAAGAGCGTGTCCGCCCGCGGCGGCTCGCTCAAGGTGGTCACAGCCAACAGGGACTTCCGCCAGCTCTTCCACATCACGCGGATGGACGAGCATTTCAAGGTCGTGGACACGCTCTGACGGGACAGGGCTCGCCGACGGGACAGCCCGCGGCAAGGGGAGGCCAACGCATGGCGATCGACAACCAGGACATCGTCGCGGAATTCGTGCAGGAATCCCGCGAACATCTGGCGGACATCGAGAACGATCTGCTGGCCATCGAGGCCGCCGGGGCCCAGATCGACCTGGAACTGGTGAACAAGGTGTTCCGGTCGGTGCATTCGGTCAAGGGCGCCGCCGGCTTTCTCGGGTTGACCCGGATCGGCGAGCTGGCCCACGGGCTCGAGAACGTGCTGAACCTGATCCGCAACCGCGAGATGGTGCCGACCTCGGCGGTGGTCGATCTGCTGCTGCGGGCCGCCGACGCCCTGCGGAACATGATCAACAGCGTGGAGACCTCCAACGAGACCGACGTCTCGGCCTTGGTCACGGCCCTGAAAAACGTCATCGCCGGCGGAACCTCCACCGACACCCAGAAGAAAATGCAGCGCACGGTGGCCGTCGGAGAGGGCACCCACAGCTTCGTGGTCACCGAGCACCTCCTGGCCAGCCAGAAGGCGATGGGCAACCAGCTTTACGTCATCGATTTCGACCTCATCACCGATGTCGAGAAGAAGGGCAAAAAGCCGCTGGATCTCGTGCGCGAACTGATCAGCTGCGGCGAGCTGCTGGACTCGCGGATCTGCCAGGATGCCTGGGGCGGCCTGGAGGACCCGCTGCCGGAAAGCATCCGGTTCATGGTCCTGCTGGGCACCGTCCTGGACAGCCGGGCGATGGTCTCGCAGGCCTTCGGCTTGGATGAGTCGAAGATCGAGGGACCGCTTTCGGCGCCGATCGGCACCGACCCGCCTCAGGCCGCGCCGGCCGTTGCGGCACCGCCGGCGGATCCGGCGCCTGCGGGTTCGGCTGCGCCTCCACAGGCCCCGGTTTCCGCCCCGACGCCTGCGCCGGCACCCTTCGCGTCCGTCGCGTCCGCGCCGCCGCCCCCTGCCGCCACGAAACCTGCGGCCTCGCCGGCACCTTCGCGCCAGGAGAGCCAGCCGGCGGAGACCAGCGTGCGGGTGTCCGTCAGCGTGCTGGACCGGCTGATGAACCTCGCCGGCGAGCTGGTGCTGGGACGCAACCAGCTGCTGCAGACCATCAACGCCCGCAACCATGACAGCCTCGAGTCCGTCGGCGCGCGGCTCAATCAGGTCACCAGCGAGCTGCAGGAAGCGATCATGCAGACCCGGATGCAGCCGATCGGGACGGTGTTCAACAAGTTCCCGCGGGTCGTCCGGGATCTCAGCGGCAAGCTGGGCAAGCAGTGCGAGCTGGTCGTCGAGGGCAAGGACGTCGAGCTGGACAAGTCGATCATCGAGGCCATCGGCGACCCGCTGACCCACCTGGTCCGCAACGCGGTGGACCACGGCATCGAGGCCCCCGAGGCGCGCAAGGCGGCGGGAAAGAACCCCGTCGGCCGCATCGTGCTGCGGGCCTTCCATCAGGCCGGCAAGGTCAACATCTCCATCAGCGACGACGGCGCGGGCATCAACTCGGCCAGGCTGCGGGAAAAGGCCGTCAACATGGGCCTGATCTCCCGCGAGCAGGCCCGCGAGATGAGCGAGCGCGAGGCCGTCCGGCTGATCATGCATCCGGGCCTGTCGACCGCCGAGAAGGTCACCGACGTCAGCGGCCGCGGGGTCGGCATGGATGTGGTCAAGACCAACATCGAGCGGCTCGGCGGCACGGTGGACATCGAAACCCAGCTCGGACAGGGCACGACCATCAGCGTGAAGCTGCCGCTGACGCTGGCGATCATCCCCTCGCTCATCGTGCGTTGCGGGGACGAGCGCTACGCCATGCCGCAGGTCAGCATCAACGAGCTGGTGCGGATCAGCGCCGGCGAGATCGCCAGCCGGATCGAGAAGGTCAAGGACGCCGAGGTCATGCGGCTGCGCGGCAGCCTGCTGCCGCTGGTGCGGCTGAGCACCGCCCTGGGCATCGCCTCCAAGTACCTCGATCCGGTGCCCGCGGTGCTGGAGGACAACCAGCGGGTGAACCTCGCCGACCGCCGCGCGGGCCGGGAGCCGCCGCCCGAAGTCCTCGACCGCCGCGGCGGCGACGACCGCCGCGGCGACACCGCCCCGGGAGCCCTGAACGTGATCGTGGTGGAGACCGGCCAGCTGCGCTACGGGCTGGTGGTGGACGGGCTGCACGACTCCGAGGAAATCGTGGTCAAGCCGCTGGGCCGCCACCTCAAGGGATGCCCCTGTCTGGCGGGAGCGACCATCCTGGGCGACGGCAAGGTCGCCCTGATTCTGGACGCGGCCTCGATCGCCGCCCACTGCCAGCTGGCGGTGCCGCAGACCGAGGAGCACGAGGCCGACCGGCAGGCCCAGGCCGGCGGCCACGAGGCCCAGATGGCCCTGCTGTTCACCAACGACCCGTCGGAGCTGTTCGCCGTGCCGATGGGGCTGATCGCCCGCATCGAGCGGATCCGTGCCGAGCAGATCGACAGCGTCGGCGGCCAGGAGGTCCTGCAGTACCGCGGGGCCTCCCTGCCGCTGATCAGCCTGCACGACCTGCTGACGGCCCGACCGAGGCCGCAGCAGTCGCACTATTACGTCATCGTGTTCCGCGTCGGCCGCCAGAAGCAGGAGATCGGCCTGGTGGCCCCGCAGCTGGTCGACATCCGCGAAATCAGCACCGAGCTGGACACGCTCACGTTCCGCGAGACCGGCGTGCTGGGCTCGCTGGTGGTGGACCAGAAGGCCGCAAGGGTCCTGGACCTCTTCGAGCTCGCCCAGAAGGCTCACCCGACCTGGTTCGCGGGCCCCGCGGCGGTGGCGGAGGCGGCTTCGGCCGCCGCAGCCGGCGCCCAGGTGCTGTTTGCCGAGGACTCGGCCTTCTTCCGCAAGCAGGTCACCAGCTTCCTGACGGACAGCGGTTACTCCGTCACCGCCTGCGAGGACGGCCTGGAGGCCTGGAACACCCTGCTGGCCGGCAAGCAGACATTCGACGTGGTGGTCACCGACATCGAGATGCCCAACCTCGACGGCTACGAGTTGACCCGACGGATCAAGCAGGATCCGCGCTTCTGCCACCTGCCGGTGATCGCGGTGACGTCGCTGGCCGGTCAGGAGGACGTCCGCCGGGGCAGCGAGGCGGGCGTGGACGATTACCAGATCAAGCTCGACCGCGACCAGCTTCTGGCGTCGGTCGCGCGCTATGCGAAGGCCGCCGCGGCGGCGAGAACCTGAGATCCCGGTGCGGGACTTCGGCGAGGGAGCAGACATGAACCAGACGATGACCACCAGAGCGGCGGGTGCCGTCCTGAGCGGCGATGAACTCGAATTCGCCACTTTCTATGTGGGCAACATCCTGCTGGGCCTGGATATCCAGCAGATCGAGGAGATCAACCGGCAGCTGGCCATGACCGCCGCTCCGCACGCGCCGCACTTCGTGCGCGGGGTGGTGAACCTGCGCGGCGAGGTGGCCACGGTGGTCGACCTGCGGGCCATCCTCGGCATGCCTCCGGTGGAGATCACCGACCAGAGCCGCAACGTGGTCGTCAACTCGCGCGGCGAGCGCATCGGCCTGCTGGTCGACCGGATCGGCGACGTGGTCCGGGCCGTGACCGCGGACATCGAGCCGCCCCCGGCCAACGTCAGCGGCGTCGACGGCCGGTTCTTCAAGGGCGTCTGCAAGCTGGAAAAGGAGCTCCTGGTCATCCTCGACGTCGAGGAGGCCCTGGCCGGCAGCCCGCCGCCCCAGGAGCGGTCGGACAACTGAAATCAGGAGCGATGGTGTTTCCGGAGCCCATGCCATGCGTTTCAACCTGAGTCTCAGAGGCAAGATCATCCTCATCGGCGGATCGCAGCTGGTCGTGCTCGGCGCGGTCCTGTTCGCCGGCTACTGGCACCATTCCCGTGCGGCCGCCCGCCAGGAGTGCGTCGCCAAGGCCCGCAGCGTGGCCCTGACCGCCGAGGCGGTGCGCGAAGAGATGGGGCGAAAGTGGGACCTCGGCCTGTTCAGCAAGGATCAGATCGTGTCCTGGGCCCGCGAAGGCCACCTGGACCGCGTGCTGGCCGCCGTGCCGGTGGTGACCGGCTGGAAGGCCGGCATGGCCAAGGCGGCGGAGGGCGGCTACACCTTCCGCGTTCCCAAGAACCACGCCCGCAACCCCAAGAACAATCCGGACGCCGTCGAGGCCGAAGCTCTGGCGCGGCTCGAGAAGGGCGACATCGGCGAGTACCACGTGCTCGACGCCTCGCTGAACGCGGTCCGCTACTTCCGCCCCATCCGGCTGACCGAGGACTGCATGCTCTGCCACGGCGATCCGGCGACCTCGGCCGAACTGTGGGGCAACGACAAGGGGCTCGATCCTACCGGCGCCCGCATGGAGAACTGGAAGCCCGGCGAGGTGCACGGAGCCTTCGAGATCATCCAGTCGCTGGATGAGGCCGACGCCCGCGTGCGGGCCTCGCTGCTGGAGGGCGGCGTCGCGGTGGTCATTCTCCTGGCGGCCGGCGGCGCCGTGCTGGCCTGGATGGCGACCCGGGCGATCGTGCGACCCTTCCGGCGGATGGTGGCCTTCAGTCAGGCGATCGCCGGCGGCGATGTCAGCGGCACCTGCGACCTGCGCAGCCACGACGAGACCGGCCAGCTGGCCGCCGCGCTCAACGGCATGTGCACCAGCCTGCGGACCATGCTGCGGGACATCCGTCAGCGTGCCGAGACGCTGGGCGAGTCCTCCGCGCAGCTGACCCAGACCGGCGAGGAGCTGACCCGCGGCGCCGACGAGACCAAGAGCCAGTCGGCCACGGTCGCCGCCGCCGCCGAAGAGATGTCGGTCAACATGGGCAACATGGCCGCATCCACCGGACAGATGTCCGACAGCGTCAAGACCGTCGCGGCCGCCGCCGAGCAGATGACCGCGGCCATCTCCGAGGTCGCCCGCAGCGCCGAACAGGCCGCCGCGGTGGCGGACAACGCCGCCCGACTGGCCGAGTCCAGCAACGCCCGGGTCACCGAGCTGGGGCAGGCCGCCCGGGAGGTCAGCAAGGTCACCGAACTCATCCAGGACATCGCTGAGCAGACCAACCTGCTGGCCCTGAACGCCACCATCGAGGCCGCCCGGGCCGGCGAGGCCGGCAAGGGCTTCGCGGTGGTGGCCACCGAGGTCAAGAACCTCGCCCGCCAGACGGCCGAGGCCACCGAGGATATCCGCCGCCGGATCGAGGGTATCCAGGCCTCAGCCGGCGAGACCGTTCGGGCGATCGGCGAGATCGGCGAGGTTGTCGGGCAGGTCCGCCAGGCCTCGCGGACCATCGCTTCGGCGGTCGAGGAGCAGAGCATCACCACCCGCGAGATCTCCGAGAGCGTCTCACGCGCCGCCGTGGCCGCTCAGACCGTCTCCACCAACGTCGCGGAGACCGCCGCGGCCACGAGGGAGATCACCCAGAGCATCGCCCGGGTGGACGCCAACGCCCGGCGCACCTTCGAAAGCGCCGGGGCCACGCAGGCCGCCGGATGGCAGCTCAATGAGCTGGCCGCGGGCCTGAGGGAGAACCTCGCACGGTTCAGGACTGATCCGCAGGCGGCCGCGCCTGATCCGGCGGCCCCCCGGGCGGAAAATGCCGGCTGAAATCCGGCGGCATGGGTCGGGCGCCGCAGGCGCTCAAGGACAAGTGAAGGCAGGCCGGCCCGAGCCGGCCATGAAGGGAAAGAAGTAAACGATGTTCAAGAACCTGAAATTGCGGACCAAGACCTGGATCGGAATCAATGCCGTCGTGCTCATGACCGCGGTCCTGAGCGTGGTGGCGGTACGGGATATGTATACCGTCAGCGGGTACGCCCAATCCCTGGCGACCGAGAAGCTGCCGGCCACCGAAAAAGCCGACGACGCGGTCAAGGCCTTTATCGCTGCCCGACTCGGCTTCGAGCTCCACGCCCGTGGGGGCAATGAGAAGGATCGGGCCGCAGCCCGGGCCGCCATGGACGACGTCCGCAAGCACCTTGCCGGCCTCGAGGAGTTGATCGCCTCTCATCCGGGGCTGGGCGACTTCAAGGAGAACGTGGCCAAGGTCCAGGACAGGCTCGCCGTCTATGAAAAGCTGGCTTCATCGACGGGCGGTGAGGCGGATGGCAATTCGAACCAGCGCGATACCATGGCCTCGGAGATTGCCGGACTGTTGAACGAGATGGCTCACGACGGATTCCACGACGCTCTGGCCCAAGCGGAGCTTTCACGCTCCACGCTGGCCTCGGCGGTCGTCCGCTCGCTGGCCGGCATGGTGATCTTCCAGGCCGTGGGCTGTTTCCTGGCCGCGGCGATCTCCGGCATGGTCGCCAGGCCCATCCGGCAATGCGTGGACTTCGCCCAGCAGGTGGCCCGGGGCGACCTGACGCACAAGCTCGAGGTCACCCGCCGGGATGAACTGGGCACGCTGGCCGAGTCGCTCAACACCATGGTCGACAGCCTCGGCCAGGTCGTCCGGCAGATCGCAGACAACGCCGCCACGGTCGGCCGGGCGGCCGGGAGCCTCTCGGCCACCGCCACCCAGCTGACCGCCGGTGCCGAGCAGACCACATCCCAGTCGGCCACCGTGGCCGCCGCGGCCGGCCACATGTCGTCGAGCATGGGTGTTATGGCGGCCTCGGTGCACCAGATGACGGCCAACATCAAGACCGTCGCCGCCTCGCTCGACCAGATGGTCGCCAGCATCGGCGAGGTCGCCCGCAACGCCGAGCAGGCCGCCGGCGTGGCCGACAAGGCCTCGCGCCTGGCGGGAGAGAGCAACGCCACCATCGGCGAACTGGGTGCGGCGGCCGAGGAGATCGGCAAGGTCATCCAGGTCATCCAGGAGATCGCCGAGCAGACCAACCTGCTGGCCCTGAACGCCACCATCGAGGCTGCCCGGGCCGGCGAGGCCGGCAAGGGCTTCGCGGTCGTGGCCACCGAGGTCAAGGAGCTGGCCAGGCAGACCGCCGAGGCCACCGAGGACATCCGCCGGCGCATCGAGGGCATTCAGGCCTCGACGGCCTCCGCGGTGCGCGGCGTCGGAGCGATCAGCGAGGTCATCGAACAGGTCAACCAGGTCTCGCGGACCATCGCCTCGGCGGTGGAGGAACAGAGCATCACCAGCCGTGAGATCGGCCAGAACGTCGGCCAGACCGCCGAGGGCGCCGAGGCCGTGTCCCGCGGCGTGGCCGAGGCGGCCTCGGCCAGTCAGGAGATCACCCGAAACATCGCGGTGGTGGACGCCGCCGCCCGGCAGACCGCCCAGGGAGCAGCCCAGACGCAGTCGGCCGGCGACGAACTGACCCGCCTGGCCGGGCAGCTGCAGGAGGTCGTCAGCCGGTTCAAGGTGTGAGAGTGTCCGGCCACCCCGCGCCGACTGTGCGGGACGTGCCGGTTTATCAACGAACCGTAGAAACAGCCCATGCGAGGGCTGCTGAGCATCGGTGACGGCAAGAGACGGGGGCACGCATCATGACGATTCGCAGAAAGCTTCTGGTCGCCAGTGTCGGACAGGTTCTGGTGGCGGTGCTCGCGCTGGGCGCGATCGCCGTCTACACGCTCAGCGGAATGGGCACCAGGGCGACCGGACTGGCCGAAGAGGCGGTCATCAACGAAACGCTGGCTACCCTGAAACTGGCTGCGGCCCGGGAGGGCGAGCGCGTACACGCCCTGGTGGACCGTGCCGTGGGCGACACGCTGCAACTGGCCGCCTCGGCCAACCTGACCGGCTACCTCGAGGCCCTGGCCGGAGAAAACGAACTCCTGGTCGCCCTCGGCCACGAACAGGCCAACGCCGTGGTCGAGGGGCTGGTGCGGGCCTGCGCCGCCCAGCAGGCCGGGGTCGAGAAGGCCATGCTGCACGGCCTGAACGTCGCCCGCGACCAGCTCAACCGCATGGGAAGCGTGATGCTGTCCGAGGACAAGACCGCCTGGAAGGCGGTCAACCAGTTCAGCAAGGAGACCGCCGAGGTCTCTCTCCCGGCCATGCGGATCGGCCAGACCGCGATCGTCGCCAATGCCGACCCGGCGACGCCCTCGCCGCTGGTCGATGACGTCACCGCCCTGGTCGGGGGCACCTGCACACTGTTCCAGAAGATGAACGACGCCGGGGACATGCTCCGCGTGGCCACCAACGTGATCAACGCCGAGGGCAAGCGGGCTATCGGCACGTACATCCCGGCGGTCAATCCCGACGGCCAGCCCAATCCGGTGGTGTCCGCCGTGCTCAAGGGCGAGACATACAAGGACCGGGCCTTCGTGGTCGACCAGTACTACGTCACCGCCTACGAGCCGCTCAAGGACAAGGATGGCAACCTCGTCGGCATGCTCTACGTCGGCGTCCGCGAACGCGACAACGACGACCTGGCCCGGGCGATCACCGGGACGAAGATCGGCACCGAGGGCTATCCCTTCGTCATGGACTCCCGCGGCGTGGTCGTCGTGCACCCCAAGGACTCGCTAGTCGGCAAGAACGTGATCGACGATCTGAAACTGGAGGCGTTCAAGCCGGTCCTGGAGAACCGCAACGACACCTGCCAGATCATCAACTACGTCTTCGAAGGTCGCAAGAAGTTCATCGTCTACAAGCACTTCGCGCCCTGGGATTGGATCATCTGCGCCAGCGGCTACTGGGACGACCT
>CALLOB010000114.1 GCA_938005315.1 uncultured Phycisphaerae bacterium | reverse complement strand
GCCGCCGGCGGGGGCCTGGGAGGGTCGTTCATCAGCAGGCTCAGCGGCCCGGGACCGCCGTCCGGGCCGCCGCCGCGCTCGGCGCGTCCGCCGCGCGCGCCGAGGGTCTCCATCAGCCGCCGGGCGCTGCGCGGCCCGATGCCCGGGAGCAGCAGCAGCACCCGGTACCAGCTCATCTGGTCGTGCGGGTTCTCCAGGATCCGCAGCATGGCCAGCAGGTCCTTGACGTGCGCCGCCTCCACGAACTTCAGCCCGCCGTACTTGTGAAACGGGATCTTGCGCCGGGTCAGCTCGATCTCGAGGTGGTTGCTGTGCCAGCCTGCCCGGAACAGCACCGCCTGCCGACGCAAGGGAATGCCCTGTTCGAGATGCTCCAGGATCCGCCCCACCACCAGCGTGCTCTGTTCGGCCTCGTCCAGGCAGCTGGTCAGCACCGGAGGCCGGCCGCCGGAGCGCGGGGAGCGCAGGTTCTTGGTGTAGCGCTCCTTCGCCGGGGCCATCACCGCGTTGGAGGCCTCCAGGATCGGCGTGGTCGAGCGGTAGTTCTCCTCCAGCGTGACGATCCGTGCGCCCTCGAACCGCGAGGGAAAATCCAGGATGTTCCGCACCGTGGCCGCCCGGAACGAGTAGATCGACTGGGCGTCGTCGCCCACGACCATGATGTTGCGGTTCCGCCGCCGCATCCCGACCAGAATGTCCGCCTGGATCGGGTTGGTGTCCTGGTATTCGTCCACGAGGATGTGATCGAAACTGTCGTCCAGCAGCCGCCCGACGTCCTCCGTCGCGGTCAGCGCCCGCCAGTGCAGCAGCAGGTCGTCGTAGTCCAGCACGTTGGTCTGCCGCTTGCGCTCCACGTAGGCGTCGAACAGCCTGCGGATGCCCTCGATGTCCTCCAGGCACCAGGGAAAGTGCCGTTCGAGCACGTCGCGCAGCTTGCGGCCGGCGTTGACCGTCAGCGAGTAGATCCGGATCAGCGTGGCCTTCTGCGGGAAACGCTTCTTGTTCTTGGCCAGGCCCAGCTCGCCGCGGAGCAGGTTGAGCATGTCCGCCGCATCGCCCTGGTCCATGACCGTGAAATCGTTGCCCAGCCCCACGGCCTGGCCGTACACCCGCAGCAGGCGGTTGGCCACCGCGTGAAACGTGCCTCCCCAGATCCTTGCCGGCCCGCCCAGCCGCACCATCCGCGCAGCCCGCTCGACCATCTCGGCCGCCGCCCGACGGGTGAACGTCAGCAGCAGGATCCGCCCGGAATCGACGCCGCCGTCGATCAGATGGGCGACGCGGCTGGCCAGCGTCCGCGTCTTGCCGGTCCCGGCGCCGGCGATGACCAGCAGGGGGCCCGTGCCGTGCGTCACGGCCTCCAGCTGGGCGGTGTTCAACCCTTCCAGCCACGGCGAGCTCAAGATCGTCGTCTCCGGTCGGCCTGTCCGGCCTCCGCCTTCCAGCCGGGGTCACGTCAGCATACCTCAACTCCCCAGGACGACCTACGACCGGCCATCCGGTCCGACTCGGCCGTCCCATCGGCCCGTCATGCCCCCGGAAGCTTCTCCGGCTATAATCCCCGGCGATGCTCCCCGTTATGGTCTGGACGGTTCTTCTCATCCTCTCGGCCCTGGGCCTCCTGGTCGCGGTGCTGATGCCGCGACGCGGGCTGATGGCCTGGTCGCGCCGTTTCCGCGAGGCCCGCCGACGGGCCCTGGCCGAGGACGCCCTCAAGCACCTGCACAACGCCGAGTGGGCCGGCAGGCCGGCCACCGTCGAGGAACTGGCCGGCGCCCTGGGCCTCTCGCACGACGCCGCGGTGCGGCTGGTGATGCGCATGCAGGAGGCCGGGTGGATCCAGTCGGCCGTCCCGCGTCTCCACCTGACCCCCGCCGGCGAACGCATCGCCCTGCAGATCATCCGCGCCCACCGCCTGTGGGAGCAGTACCTGGTGCACGAGGCCCGCATGCCGCTGCCGTCGGTGCACGCCGCCGCCCACCGGCTCGAGCACTACAGCTCGCCTGAGACGCTGGACGCCCTGGAGGCCGCCATGGGGCATCCGATGGTCGATCCCCACGGCGATCCCATCCCCACGGCCCGCGGCGAAATGGCCTCGCCCGCCGGCCGGCCGATCACCGAATGGCCGTTGAACACCCTGGCCCGCGTGGTGCACCTGGAGGACGAGCCGGCGGCCGTCTTCGCCCAGCTGGTGGCCGCCGGTCTAAGCCCCGGCCAGCTCCTGCGGGTCATCGCCGCCGACGAGCGCCGCCTGGTCCTGTCCGACGGCCAGGACACCATCACGCTGGCCCCGGTGGTGGCCGCCAACATCTTCGTCGATGCCGCCCCCGAGGAACTGGCCGCCGCCCGCCTGCGACGCCTGACCGATCTGGCCTCCGGCGAGCAGGCCGTGGTCCGGGCCATCGAGCCGGCCCTGCAGGGCTTCACCCGCCGCCGGCTGCTGGATCTGGGTCTCACGCCGGGGGCGGTCATTACGCGCGAGACCACCGGTCTGTTCGGCGATCCCGTGGCTTACCGTGTTCGCGGCTCGCTGATCGCCCTGCGACGCGAGCAGGCCCGGCACGTGATCATCGGGGAGCCCCTGGCGAAGGAGGCCGCATGAAAGGGCCCGACGCTCAAACCGACCGACGCGGCGGCGATGAATCCCTGCGGCGCATGGGACTGGATCTGCAGCACTGGGATTACGTCGTCGCCCTGGCCGGCAACCCCAACACCGGCAAGAGCACGGTCTTCAACGCCCTGACCGGCCTCAAGCAGCACACCGGCAACTGGCCGGGCAAGACCGTCTCCCGCGCCGAGGGCGGCTACCGCTACCAGGGCAAGGCCTACAAGCTCGTCGATCTGCCGGGCACCTACTCGCTGCTGTCGGCCTCGCAGGACGAGGAGATCGCCCGTGATTTCATCCTCTTCGGCCGGCCCGACTGCACCGTGGTGGTGACCGACGCCACCGTGCTGGAACGCAACCTCAACCTCGTCCTGCAGGTCCTGGAGATCAGCCGGCGCGTGGTGGTCTGCGTCAATCTGCTGGACGAGGCCCGCCGCAAGGGAATCGTGGTGGACATCGAGATGCTCGCCCACGACCTGGGCGTGCCCGTCGTGCCCGCCACCGCCCGCACCGGCGAGGGCCTGCCGGAGCTCATCGCCACCGTGGCCGACGTCATCGAGGGCCGCATTGCCACCGCGCCCCACCGCATCGCCGGAAGCGGTGAATTCCACGAAGCCGTCGCCGAGCTGGCCGGACTCATCGAGCAGGTCGCCCCGGGGCTGCCCAACGCCCGGTGGGTGGCCATGCGACTGCTGGACGGCGATCACCGCGTCCGCCAGGCATTGCTGGACGGCGAGCTGGCCACCATCGCCGCCCGCCAGCGGGAGGCGGTGAAACGTACCGGCCGCATCATGGCTCTGGAGGGCAACCAGTGAGCGTGCCCCCGGTCGATCCCTCCGCCGCCCGTGCCCTGCTCGAGCGGGCCGACGCCCTGCAGCGGTCGCTGGCCGGCAATTTCCGCGACCAGCTCGTCGAGGCCGTGTACGCCGACGCTCACCGCATCGCCCGCCGCTGCGTCAGTCGCCGCGAGAGCCGCGGGCCGGACATCGACCGCCTGCTGGACCGCTACCTGACCTCCCCGTGGCTGGGCCTGCCGATCATGATGGCCATGCTGGCGGTGGTCTTCTGGCTGACCATCGCCGGGGCCAACGTCCCCAGCACGCTGCTGGCCAGGGGGCTGTTCTGGATCGAGGACCGTGCCGCCGGGCTGTTCGACGCCGTCGGCAGCCCCTGGTGGCTGACCGGCTTCCTCTGGCACGGGGTCTACCGCGGACTGGCCTGGGTGGTCAGCGTGATGCTTCCGCCGATGGCCATCTTCTTTCCCTGCTTCACCATCCTGGAGGACCTGGGCTACCTGCCCCGCGTGGCCTTCAACACCGACTGGCTGTTCCGCAAGGCCGGGGCCCACGGCAAGCAGTCCCTGACCATGGCCATGGGCTTCGGGTGCAATGCCGCCGGCGTGATCGCCTGCCGGGTCATCGATTCGCCGCGCGAGCGGCTGATCGCCATCCTGACCAACAACTTCGTGCCCTGCAACGGCCGCTTTCCCACGCTGATCATGCTGGCCACGGTGTTCGTGGCCGCCGATTTCCCCCCGTCGGTGGCCTCGGCGGTCGCCGCCGGCACCGTGCTGACGGTGGTGGTCATCGGCGCCCTGTTCACCCTGGCGATCTCCGCCCTGCTGTCGCGCACCGTCCTGCGCGGCGAGGCCTCGGCCTTCACCCTGGAGCTTCCGCCGTACCGCCGCCCCAACATCCTGCGGATCCTGTACACCTCGCTGATCGACCGCACCTTCTTCGTCCTGATGCGCGCCGTCGCCACCGCCGCGCCGGCCGGGGCGGTCATCTGGCTGCTGGCCAACATCCAGGCCGGCGACGCCAGCCTCGCCCGGCACTTCGCCGACGCCCTGGACCCGCTGGGCCGGGCGATCGGACTCGACGGCGTGATCCTGCTGGCCTACATCATCGCCATTCCGGCCAACGAGATCGTCGTGCCCACCATGATGATGGTCTACATGTCCAGGGGCATGATGACCGACGACTTCCACGAGAACACGTTGCGCCAGTTCCTGGTCGGCGAGCACGGCTGGTCGATGCTCACCGCCGTCAACCTGATGCTGTTTTCGCTGCTGCACAACCCCTGCGCCACGACCATCTGGACCATCTACCGCGAGACCCGCAGCGCCGCCTGGACGGCCCTGGGAGCCCTGGGCCCGCTGGCCATCGCCTTCCTCGTGACCTTCATCACCGCCCAGGCCGCCCGCCTGCTGGGCCTGGCCTGAAGGGCAGAGGCGCGGTCCGGTGCGCGGCGCCGACGACACCGGAAAGGTCAATCGAGCGCCGCGAAGTTGGCCAGGATCCGCAGGCCGGCCTTCTGGCTCTTCTCCGGGTGAAACTGAGTGGCGAAGAGACGGTCGCGCCAGACCATCGCGGTGAAGGGATAGCCGTAATCGCACCAGCCGCAGGTCAGCGCCGGATCGGTCGGCACGACGTGGTAGGAATGCACGAAGTAGAAGTGCTCGCCGCTGTCCAGGCCGGCCAGCAGCGGGCAGCCCGGCGAGAACGTCAGGCGGTTCCAGCCCATGTGCGGAACCTTCAGATGCCCGGCGTCCGGGCGGCCGGTGAAATCGAATCGCACCACCCTGCCCGGCAGGACGCCCAGCCCGGCGTGCTCGCCGTCCTCATACCCCAGATCGAACAGGAGCTGGAGCCCCAGGCAGATGCCCAGGAACGGCCGGTCGCCGCGGGCGGCTTCGATCAGCGGATCGAGCAGTCCCCGCTCCCGAAGGTGGGTCATCGCGTCGCCGAAGGCCCCGACGCCCGGGAGAATCACCTTGTCGGCCGCGGCCACGTCCTGCGGCCGGCTGACGATCCGTCCGCCGCTGCCCACGCGTTCCAGGGCCTTCTGCACGCTCCGCAGGTTGCCCATGCCGTAATCGACGATGGCGATCATGCGCTCCTCGGGAGAAGACCGGCGGCCGCCGAACGGCAGGGGGGCGACGTGACCGGCGGCCCCGAAGCCCCGCCGGAGCCGGGGGAACTTCAGGTGGCTTCGGAGGCCACCTGCCGGCGGTTCAGGGCCCGGTCCAGCTGGCGCATGGCCTGGCGCAGGCGCTGTTCGTTCTCGACCAGGGCGATGCGCACGAAACCCTCGCCGTTCTCGCCGAACGCCCGCCCCGGCGACAGGGCCACCTCGGCCTCCTCGAGCATGCGCATCACGAAATCGATCGTCGACTGTCCGGCCAGGTGCTCGTCCTTCACCCGGGCCCAGACGAACATGCTTCCGCGGCAGCGCTCGGCCTTCCAGCCCAGCCGCTCGCAGCCGGCCAGGACCACGTCGCGCCGCGCCTGGTAGATCGCCGCCTGGCGGTCGACATCCTCCTGGCAGTGCCGCATCGCGATGATCGCGGCGATCTGGATCGGCTGGAAGATGCCGTAGTCGTAGTAGCCCTTGATCGTGGTCAGGGCGTTGATCATCACGGGGTTGCCCACGCAGAACCCGATGCGCCAGCCCGCCATGTTGTAGGGCTTGCTCATGGTCATGAACTCGACGCCCACGTCCTTGGCCCCCTCGGCCTGCATGAAGCTGGGCGCCTGATAGCCGTCGAAGCAGGTGTAGCCGTAGGCGAAGTCGTGGATCACCGCCACGCCGAACCTGGCGGCCAGCTCCACCACGCGATCGAAGAACGGCGGATCGACGGTCATGGCCGTCGGATTGTGCGGGTAGTTCAGGATCAGCACCTTCGGACGCGGGTAGAGGTGCTCCACCACGTACCGGATGCGATCCAGGAACGCTTCGTCGTTGCCCAGCGGCACGGAGATCACGTTGGCCCCCGCCAGGGCCACGCCATAGACGTGGATCGGAAACGCCGGATCGCCCACCACCGCCGTGTCTCCGGGCCCCAGCATGGCCAGCAGCATGTGGCTGATGCCCTCCTTGCTGCCGATGCAGGCGGTGATCTCCGTCTCCGGATCCAGCTCCACCCCGTACTTCTGCCGGTAATGCCGGGCGACGTCGCGGCGGAGGTTGTACAGCCCCTTGGTCAGCAGGGAGTACCGGTGGTTGCGCGGGTCCCGCACGGCCTCGCAGAGCTTGTCCACCACCACCTGGGGGGTCGGGTCGGTCGGGTTGCCCATGCCCAGGTCGATGATATCCACGCCCTCCTGGCGCTTCTTGTGCTTCAGAGCGTTGATCCGCCCGAACAGGTAGGGCGGCAGGCGCGAAATGCGCTGCGATGGGATGATCTCGGGGTTGGCCATGATCGATGAACCCTTGCCGCGGAAGGTGACCGCATGCCGCGGCCATTCCGATGAAGTCGCGATCCGTCAGGCCGCCGCATCTACCATCCACCGCCGGACAGCCACGCGAATATTATAACCAATGATCCCGGGGAACCCCCAATCCCTTTGTTCGGGCGAACAGACCGCGGCCTTCGCGCCGGAGGGGTCTGCGGGGTGGGGTCAGGGGGCCGGGGCGGTGGCCGCCGAGGAACCCAGCACCCGCCGGGCCACGGCGTTGTCGGGGTCCAGCCGCAGAATCCGCCGGCAGGTCGCCTCGGCCGCCGGATCCCGCGTCCGGTCCTCCAGATCGGCGATCATTTCCAGCAGCTTGAGGTTGTCGGCCTGGTCCGGCGGCGCCGCCCGCAGCCGCTGCAGCGCCCGCATCTGTCCCAGCAGCGACCCGATGTCCGCCTGCCGCAGCATGGCCGTGGCCAGCTCCAGCCGCAGCTGAAGGTTCTCGGGCGTTGCCCGCAGCCGATCGGCCAGGACCTGGGTGTACACCTCGTATTGCCGGCTCAGGTCGGCCAGAGACTGCATGTCCAGGGATCCGGGCCGCAGCCGGTTCGTGGCCAGTTCCACCGCCCTGCGGACCTGCACCAGCGCCTCATCCGGCTGGTTGGTGGCCATCAGCAGCCGCGCCTGCAGGAAATACACCTCCGGTTCGTCCGGCGCCTTGGACATCGCGGCCTGGATGGCGGTCGCGGCGCTGTCCGGCCCGGTGGTCCGGTTCATCATGACGTAGGCCTGGGCCAGGCGCAGGTCCACCTTGGCGTTCTTGGGATCGAGCTGCCCGGCACGCCGGAGCGACTGGGCCGCCTGCCGAAAGTGCCCGGCCGCCAGGTAAGCCTCCCCGAGTTCCAGCAGGGCCTCGGCCTGCCGGGCGACGGGGTTCTTGAGGTAGTCGTTGTAGCGCTCGATCGCCTTCAACGCCCGGTCCGTCCGGGCGTACAGCCGCGCGATTCCCAGCAATGCTTCCGGCGAGGCCGGGTCGCAGCTCAAAGCCCGCTCATACATCTGCTCGGCCAGCTTCACCTGGTCGGTTTCATTGGCCACCGCCGCCGCCTTCAGATACGTCGCCACCGCCTGGGCCATCAGCGTCTGGTCCACCTGTCCGCCGCCGTCGCCGCGCGGCTGCCGGGCCATCTGCTCGTAGACGAATCCCAGCGTGCTCAGGGCATCCAGGTTGGCCGGCTCGGCGGCCACCACCCGCTCGAGCATTTCGCGGGCGTCGGCATAGCGCTCGCTGCGCAAGGCGTTCAGCGCCGCCTCCAGCGTGGACGCCGCCGTCGGTGAGGTGGCCGGAGCGGTCTGCGCGCGGGCCTCGACGGACGGCCATGCCATGGTCAGCACCGCCAGCACCGACAGCGTGTGCCCCCCGCGCAGAACTCGACGATATCCAGAGGATTTCAGGTTCATGGCAGGTTCCATCGCACCGCTTGGGGTCCGGCGCAGCGACCCTGGAGCCATACTCCGCGCTGCGACCGCGACGAAGGCCTGATCCGCCCCCGTCCCGCCGTCGCCGGGCTCGCCTCGCGGAAACACCGTGTGCGGCGACTATAGAAGTGCCCCCCGGCGCGGTCAAGAACCGGCCCGTGCCTGCGGTCCGCATCAGTCCGCGCAGCCCGGATCCGCCGCCGCGCCCGGCGCGCCCAGGCAGCCCAGCAGGCGGGCCACATCCCACGCGTCGATGCCGCCGTCGTCGTTCAGGTCCGCCGGCAGGCACTGAGGGTCGGCCGGCGGCAGGTACGGGCCCGTCAGGCAGGCCTGCAGGAAACCGAAGTCCCACTGGTCCACGTCGCCGTCCCGGTCGAAGTCCGGCCGCACCGCCGGCCGCACCGGCCCGGCGGTCGCCGGCGGCGCGAAGGCGCCCGCGCCGTCGTGGGCGAAGGCCGCGTAGTAGTATGGCAGGCCGTTGGTCAGCCCCGTGTGCGCGAAGGTATCCATCGTGCCCGGCGTCCCCGGCCGGTCCACGACGACAAAGCCGTCCTGCGGACCCTCGGGGAAACCGCCGTGCTTGAAACGGATCAGCGTGCCGACCGACTGGGCGCCGACCGAGTGCCTCCAGACCAGCGTGACCCGGGTGTTGCCCGCCGTGGCGGTCAGCTCCGTCGCCGGCGGCGGCGGGATCGGCTCGAGCGTGAAATCCAGCGACGTCGTCTGCCCCGCGGCGATCTGCACGCCGGACACCTCCTGCGGCAGGTGGCAGGGCCTGTAGGCCCCGGCGGTGTATGTGCCCGTCGCGATGGCCTCCAGCAGGTAGGTCCCCTCCGTGCCCGTGACCGCCTCGCGCCCGCCGCAGCACACCACCGCCCCCGCCAGAGGTGCGCCCCCGGCCCGGCGCACGACTCCGGCCAGCGATCCGGCCGGCCCGGGCGGCGGAAGATCATGCCGAGTATGCCATACATTAAACACCCCGATGCCCCCCGCCCGGTCGCTGTTCTCCAGCCAGACCACGCCGAGCACGTGGGCCCCCCAGGCGATGTCCGCGCTGATGGAGTTGGTGTTCGGCGTGTTGGAGATGTTGACCCACGGGCTCCAGGCGCCCGAGGCGTCGGTGCTGTAATAGATCTCGCCGGAACCGTAGCGGCTGTCGTCGCAGACCACATGGACGAAGCCGCGCCCGTCCACCGCCGCCTTGCAGCGCAGCGGGGCGGTCAGGCCGCCCGGCAGGGCCTGCGGGGCGCTCCAGACGCCCCCGGCGAACCGCTGGTGCCAGATGGCGCCGCCGGATTCGTACACCGTGTGCACCGTGCCGTCCGCGCCCACCGCCAGCCCGGGCGTCGAGGGGCCCAGGGCCAGCGTCGAGATCTCCTGGCGGGCCTGCCACACTCCGCCCACCCGCCGCCGGGCATTGGGGCGGTACTGGTTGGCGGGGTTGTCCCGGTCCACCCACATGGCGGTCACCGCCCCGTCGGGGGCCACGACCAGGTTCACGTTCACCGAGCCGTAGGCCGTGCCGCCCGGCGTGTTGGAGATGTTGATCGCCGGGTTGAAGCCGCTGCCGTTCCAGTCGGCAAAGAACGTGTCATAGCGGTCGTCCGCCTGTAGGGCCTCGTCCCAGGCGATCAGCGGACCGGTGCCGACGCCCACGGCCAGCGCCGGCCGCAGCGACTTGATCGTCGTGTTGCTGGCGTTGAGGATCGGCCCCAGCATGCCCCCGGCCAGACGGCGGTAGAAGATCTCCCAGTTGTTGTTCGCCAGCGGATCGTGCGCCCAGGCGAAATGCACCTCGCCGCCTTCACAGGCCACTACCGGCCAGAAACCCGCCCCGACCGACAGTTGAACCGGCTCGCCGAAAAAGCCCCCGACGTTGGTGTTGTACCAGGCCTGCCAGGCCGGCCCCGGATTCTCGCGATAGACCACGTGCAGCCGGCCGTTGGAGTCCACCGCCACCCGGCTGTCCAGACTGTCGGTGGAGGTCATCCGCACCGGCGCGGGCGACGTCCACCCGCCGGCCACCGACGCCCAACCCGCCACCAGCGCAGCTGCAACCTTCGACCGCCACACGGCCAAGCCCCCCGATCCGGCCACGAAGAAATGCCCTGTCCCCCTCGCCCCAGCCTATCCGGTCGCCGCATCGGCATCAATGCCCCGCCGCCCTGGCGCGGGCAGCCCGGAAGCACGATGCAGCAGTGGGAGTTCATGACGCCTGAATCGCCAGTCGCGCCGGACATCAACATGAATCCCTACGGCGTCGCCTCGGCGAGGCCCGAGCCCGGCGAACTGCAGGCTTGGCAACTCATGTGGGGCAACCGCGAGGGGGTCTGGCCGCTGTCGGGGACCATCGAAGTCACCATCCCCAACCGCCCCGAGCCGAACGACTACAAGGACATCTGGGTTCAGATCACCTGGGCCAAGCAGGTTTCCCTCAGCATGCCGTTTGTGAAGGATCTGGATTCCGGAATCACCGGCCAGCTGGTCCAGACGATTCCGCTGGGGCCGACCGGCCTGCCGTGGCCCAGCGATCAGTGGTTTCACAGCACCTACCTGATCCACCTGCCGTTCAACCCGCCGGTCGAGACCGTCAAGATCGACGGCACGATCATGGTGGACGAGCTGGTGATCGACACCATCTGCGTGCCGGAGCCGGCTTCCGCGGGGCTGCTGGCCCTGGTCGGCCTGCTGGCCATGCGTCGCCGCAAGTGATCGCGCCCCGTCCGGTCTCGAGGACCGGCGACCCGGAGCATTGATATGACCCCCAGCCCGCCCGGCGGGTACGCCCCGCCGGGCGGCTTTCTGCGCGGCGGCGGAAGGCGGCCCCTCATGGGCGGCGCTCAGTCGATCGGCAGGTCGAACTCCCCGAGCTGCAGGGGATAGCGGCCGTGCTCGCGGACGAGCTGAACCACGTAGTCGTAGCTGGCGAAGTCCACGTCGCCCGGCACGCTGTGGTCCGACTGGGCGATGTATCCGCCCCCCTTGGCGGCGTTGAGCCGGGTCAATACCTCGCGGCGGATGCGTGCCCGGTCGTTGGTCGCCAGCACGCGCACGTCGATGTTGCCGTTGAACGCCCAGCGGCGCCCGTACTTGCGCTTCAGCTCCACCACGTCCAGCCGGGCCTTGGCCTCCAGGGGATTGTAGGCGTCCACCCCGGCCTCGATCATGTCGTCGTAGACCTTCGAGGCGTTGCCGCAGCCGTGGTAGATGGTCTTGAGCCCCGCGGCATGGGCGACGTCGCAGATCCGCCGCAGCTGCGGCTTGTAGACCTCGCGCCAGTAGGCCGGCGAGAAGAACATGCCCTTGACGTAGGCGATGTCGCCCCAGATGTACAGCCCCGACAGTCTCCCGGCGGCCGCGGCGATCTGGGCTTCGGCGATGCCTGTGAGGAAGTCGCCCAGTCGCTCGATGAACCGGGCCATGCGCAGCGGCTCCTCGGCTAGCTTGACCAGCACGTTCTCGGTGCCCATGATCCGCCAGAGCATCTCGTGGGGCTCGCAGACGCCGCCGAACACGCAGAAGTCGTCCGCGTAGCGCTCCACCCGCTCGACGAACGGGGCGATCCCGCGGTTGAGCACGTCGCCGACGGCGTTGATCTGGTCGTCGATCGCCGCCCGGTAGCGGCGCTCATCGCGCGGGTCGTCGAACCGCAGAGCCTCCATCTGCTCGAATGTTTTCGTGGCGAAGTCCGCGTAGTGCGGCATCGGACAGGCGGCGTGCACCTCGATGGTCGCCCCGAAGCCCGTCCGCACCACGGTCCGGGCGTCCGACTCCTCGAGCACCTCGATCGGCCGGATGTGTGGGTCCATGTTCGGCGTCAGCACGACCAGGTCCAGGTCCCAGTGCCGGTAGGGGTCGAAATCCGCGGGGATGTGTCCCTCGCCGCGGGCCCGGCGGATGAAGGAGGTCCAGAAGAACTCCCCCATCGGCACGCGGTCCGGCTCGCGATGCTCCAGCGCTGCCCGCACCCGCTCGATCTTGGCTCTGGCCCTGCTCATGACGGACTCCTTCGCGCCGCGTGCGCCGGACGTCCGGCGACACGGCCTGGCCCGCCGGTTTACCCGCTGCCGCGGCCTACGGACGGGCTTTCCGGACGACGGCCGGGGAGCCCGCCGACTCCGCGGCACAGGCCGCCGGCCCGGTCCGCGGGTCGAAGAAGTTCCTGATCAGGCTCAGGTAATAGCGCGGAGCGTAAGCCGCGAAACCCACATGGCCGCCGGTCGGCAGAATCAGCCCGGCGACCTTGCGGTTGGAGACCGAGGCGATCAGGTCCGCGGCGTCCTGGACCGGCACCAGCGGGTCGTCGGCTCCATGCACGATCAGGACCGGCATGCGGGCCCGCCCGAGCTTGTCGGTGGCCGGCTGGTCCTTGTAGGGCAGCAGCCGCAGTACCGGGTAGCCCTCGGCCGCACCGCGTGGCAGCGGCAAGCCGTAGTGGTCGCTCTCGTGGCTGACCAGCAGCCGCAGGTTGCCGCTGGGCGAGGGCCAACCCTTGAGCACCATGCGGTCGCGGATCGTGTCCTGGATCGCCGCGTACACCGGATGCACCAGCCGGTTCCGCGGGCGGTCCAGCTCGTCCATCAGCACTTCCCAACGCACCACCGGCGAGAACGCGATCACCCCGGCCTCGAACCGCCGCTTCTGCGGCTCGACCGGGCAGACATAGTAGGGCCGCAGGGCCGGCGAGATCGCCGGATCGTCGGGAAGGCGGTTCTCGTACCAGGCCGCCAGCAGCACGATGTTGGCGTTCCAGCAGTAGCCGATCAGCCCGGTGCGCCGGATGTGCGGCTGGGCCTGCAGCCAGTCGGCCACCTGTATCAGGTCGTCCGGCTCGACCACCCCGAACGTATGCGTGACCGCCGGGTAGCGGGCCTCGGTCTGGCCGTGGCCACGCAGTTCCAGATGCAGCACGTGATAACCCGACTCGCGCAGTGGAATCGCCAGATCGGCGCTGCGTTTGACTCCGTGATCCCCGAAGAGCCCCGGCAGAATGACGATGCAGTCCGCGTCGATGATCCGGCCCTGGGCGTCGCGGGCATAACCGATCCGCCCGGAGTAGCTCAGTTCAAGGTCGATCGGCAGGCGGATCGGGATCCAGATGTCCTCGAAGCCCGGCCACGGCGGGGCCTGGCGGTGGATATAGTACTCGCGGCTGGCCGCCTGGGCCGAGTAGGTGATGCCGCGAAGGTTGCGCAGAATGTTCTGCAGACTTCCGCGATCGACCCCGAAATGAGCGAACACGTCGACCGCCCGGCCATCCCCGTTGGAGATCTCCTCGGTCAGCAGCGGTGGCCGCCCGCCCGGCGGAAGCAGTGGCGCCAGCTGGGCATGGGCCCGCCGCAGCCACTCGCGCGTCGAACACCCGTCCTCCGGAAGACCGGACTCCGGCAGGGCGACCGAATCCCTCGGGTCGAGCCGGAAAGAGCGTTCGGAGAAGCAGCCGACGTTCACGGTCATCGAAAGCACCATGCCGGTGACGATGCGGGCGGTCACCGCGGCTCGTCGACCGTACGCACCCAAGAACACTCGGCCTCCGGCGGGTCTTCACGCGGCATGGCGCGATCAAAGGCGCCGCACTCCCGACCCCGCATGGATACTCCAAAGACTACCCCAAGGCAAGCCGGGCGGACCTGCGGATCCGACCCGTCTCCATTCCCGCCCCGATGCGTTATACTCCGGCGGCATGATCCGGGTTTCCCGCCTCCGCAAGCACTTCGGCCGCACGCCGGCGGTCGATGACGTGAGCTTCGACGTCCGCCCGGGCGAAACCTTCGGCCTGCTGGGCCCCAACGGCGCCGGCAAGACCACCACGCTGCACCTGATGCTCGGCCTGCTGCGCCCCGACGCCGGAACCGTCGCCCTCGACGGCGGCGATCCGGCGACCCACGCCGTGCGCCGCGCGGTCGGAGCCGCCCCGCAGGCTCTGGCCCTGTACGACGACCTCACCGGCGCCGAAAACCTGGCTTTCTTCGGACGCCTCCAGGGTCTGGGCGGCCGGGTGCTGCGCGACCGCGTGCGGCGGGCCCTGGAACGCGCCGGACTGGTCGGCCGGGCCGACGACCTGGTGCGCGACTACTCGGCCGGCATGAAGCGGCGGCTCCACCTGCAGTGCGCCCTGATCCACGAACCGCGGGTGCTGTTCCTCGACGAGCCCACCGTCGCCGTCGACCCCCAGGCCCGCCACCACATCCTCGCCGACATCGAGACCCTCAAGCGCGAAGGGCGCACCGTCGTCTTGACCACGCATTACATGGAGGAGGCCCAGCGCCTCTGCGACCGCGTGGCGATCATGGACCATGGACGCATCCTCGCCCTGGACACCGTGCCCCGGCTTATCGCCGACCACGGGGGGCGCGCGGCCCTGCGTATCGAGCTGCAGCGTCCGCCCGACGACCCCGCGCAGCTGCCCGGCCGCCTCGACGAAACCACCCTGCTGCTGGACACCGACGAGCCGTTCGAGGTGCTCCGCCAGCTGGCCTCGGCCGGAGTGGAGATCCGGGAGTTCTATGCCCACCAGCCCGACCTCGAGGCCGTGTTCCTCAATCTCACCGGCCGGAGGCTGCGGGACTGATGCACGCCGTCATCGTCATCGCCGGCAAGAGCCTGCTGCTGCTGTGGCGCGACCGCATGGGCTTCTTCTGGTGGATGGTCGGCTTCCCCATGCTGATCGCCGTGCTCATCGGCACCATCTTCGCCGGCGTGCTCGAAGGGCCCACGCGACCCATGGCCGTCGGACTGATCGACCAGGCCCGCTCCACCGACTCGGCCGCGTTCATCGAGGCCCTGCGGCAATCCCCGGGCCTGGAACTGCGGCCCGGCGACCTCGCCGCCGCCGCCGAGGCCGTGCGCACCGGCCGCCTGACCGCCTACCTCGTGCTACCCGAGAGCTTCCGGCTCTCGCCCTCGGCCTTCTGGGACAAGCGGCTCCCGGTCGCCGTCGGCATCGATCCGGCGCGCCGGGCGGAACTGGCCTTTCTGGAGGCGGCGGTCACCGAATCGGCCCTGCGGATGCTGCGCGACCAGTGGGCCGACCCGACCCGGCGGCCGCACATGATCCAGGCCTGGCTGGCCGACCTGGCAGAGACCGGGGCCCTGGGACCGGCCGCCCGCGCCGGACTGGAAACCGCCCTCGGTGCCGTGGGCCTCTATCTCACGCCCTCGACCGCGCCGGTCGCGGCACCGACTGCAGCTCCGGGCGTGCCGCTCCCCCTGGGCAGGCTGGAGACACTTCCGATCGGCCAGGCCCTTCGCCCGGCCTCGGCCTTCGAGGTCTGCTTCCCGCTGGGCATGATCTGGGGCCTGCTGGGCCTGGCTGCCGAATGCGCCGCCGCCCTGGCCAAGGAACGCCAGTCCGGCACGCTGCTGCGCCTCCGCATCGCGCCTGTCAGCCGCCTCTCCCGCGTCGCCGGCGAGGGTCTGGCGACCTTCCTGGCCTGCCTGGGCGTCATGAGCCTGCTGCTGGCCGTGGGAACCGTCGGTTTCGGCGTGCGGGTGACCGGCCTGCCGGCCCTGGCGATGGCCTGCGCCGCGACCGGTGTCTGCTTCGTGGGCCTGACGCTGCTGCTGTCGGAGATGGGTCGCACCGAACTGGCGGTCAGCGGCGCGGCCTGGGCGGTGCTGCTGGTCATGGCCATGGTCGGTGGCGGCATGGTCCCGCAGATGTTCCTGCCGGAATGGATGCTCGCCGTGGGAGCGGTCAGCCCGGTCAAGTGGGCGATCCTGGGGTTCGAGGGGGGGATCTGGCGGGGATTCGGACCGGGCGACATGCTTCGCCCATGCGCGGTGCTCGTCGGTCAGGGACTGGCCTGCGGACTGATCGGGTTCGCCGCCCTGTGCCGCCGCGAACGCTGACCGCCGCGGAACGGGTCGATGACAAGTGATAAATCCGGCGGCCATCAATCGCACCGGTGGGCCTGGAGAGTTTCGTTCGCCCCGCGAGCCACAAAATGGAGGGCCCCGCTCCGTCGGGGCCGTCGGGTATTGGCGAGGTGTGGCCCGGAATCCCCGGACGCGACGGAGCGCGTCCCACCAAGGTCGTAAACCCCGGACGCGACGGAGCGCGTCCCTCCGGGGCCCGCAAACCGCCGCGCGACGCATCGCGTGCCTCCTGGAGGGCCCCGCTCCGTCGGGGCCGAGACAACGGAGGCAATGCGTCTCCGGCAGCCGGCGGATCCGGGCACGGC
>CALLOB010000113.1 GCA_938005315.1 uncultured Phycisphaerae bacterium | reverse complement strand
TGTGCACGCTGGCGATGATCGTGGTCAACGGGCTCCGGCTCCGGGGCATGGGCTACGTGAAGCACTTTTTCATGGGGCCCTTTCCGATCAGCGTGCTGATCGCGTTCCTGGAGGTCGTCGGGCTGGTGGCCAAGACCTTCGCCCTGGCGGTTCGTCTCTTCGCGAACATGATGGCCGGGCACATCCTGCTGGCGGTGCTGGGCGGCTTCATTCTGTCGGCCGGCGCGGCCAGCGCGGTGCTGGGGCTGGGCGTCGCGGTTCCGGTGGTGCTGGGCAGCGTGGGCATCACGCTGCTGGAGATTTTCGTGGCGTTCCTGCAGGCGTTCATCTTCACGTTCCTGAGCTGCGTGTTCATCGGCGAGGCGGTCAACGCCCATCACGAGGAGCATGGCCAGGGTGCCCACCATGAGGGTTGAGCATTCAGGAGCGGGCGTGGGCCGACCGTTGCCCGGCCGAGGCGCGGGGGGCGAAAGGGCGCGGTGATTCCGTTTTCAGCCTGCCATGCCCGTGGAGCGTGGACCGCGGGTCGCGAGGCCGAGAGGCGATGGCAGTGAAGGTTGAAGAGTGGGGATCGTTCACGCCGGTCCCGAATCGAGAAAGGACAGCTGCGATGACGAAGGCATGCTTGTGGACGGCGGTACTGGGCGTCGCCCTGCTGGCGGCGCCGGTGATGGCCCAGGAGCACGGCGGCGCCCCGGCGGGCGGCGACGAGGGCGGTTTCCTGCTGCTGCGCGACAGCGGCGCGGCCTGGCTGGGTGGGACCATCGGGGCGGGTCTGGTGATCATCGGCGCGGCGGCGGGCATCGGAAGGATCGGTGGCAGCGCCGCCGAGTCGATGGCACGGCAGCCGGAGGCGGCGGGGCAGATCAACACCATCGCGCTGATCACGGCGGCCATGCTCGAGGGTGCGACGCTGTTCGCGGTGGTGGTGTGCATGCTGGCGGTCTTCAAGTGACGGGCGTTCGGCGGGCGGGGCGTCGGCGGCGCGGGATGTCGCGCGGCCGGCGCGGCGCGTCCGCGGAGGTGCGGCGGGCATGAAATCCGGGCTTGCAAGGGCGTTTCTGGCGTCGGTCGCGACGGCCTGGAGTGGGCTTCCGGTGCTGGCGGCCGAGACCCACGGCGGCGAGGAGGTGAGCATCTTCGCCGGGAACCTGGGCAACGCCTTCTGGACGCTGCTCATCTTCCTGCTGGTCCTGGCGGTGCTGCGGAAGTTCGCCTGGGGGCCGATCCTCAGCGGCCTGCAGAAGCGCGAGCGCTATATCCAGGACACGCTGGAGTCGGCCCGCCGGGACCGGGAGGCCGCCGAGGCCCGGCTTCGGGAGTACGAAGAGCGTCTGGCGAGGGCTCAGGCCGAGGCGCTGGGGGTGGTGGAGGAGGCCCGCCGCGACGCCGAGGCGGTCCGCAGGCGCATCGAGGAGGAGACGCGTCAGTCGACCAACGCGATGGTCGAGCGGGCCAAACGCGAGATCAAGGTGGCCGCGGACACGGTGCTGCGCGAGTTGTACGACCGGTCGGCCGACCTGGCGGTTAGCATGGCCGGGTCGATCCTGAAACGGCAGCTGGCCCCGGAGGATCACCGGCGTCTGGTTCAGGAGGCGCTGGCCGCCCTGGAGCAGGGGGGCGGCGGGGAGCGCAACTGACCGCCGGCGACGGCGGACGGAGGCCGACGGCGGCCTGAAGCGAGTCGAGTATGTCGCAGAAGACCGAAGAGGCGATGGCCGTGGCGGACGTCTATGCCCGGGCCCTGCTCGGCGCCGCGGCCGAACGCGGCGAGGACGAGGCCGTGGCGGCGGCCTTCGACGACCTGGCGGCGTTCATGAGCCGGGATGCGTCCTTCGCGTCCTTCCTGACGTCCGACACGGTGGACGACGACCCGCGGCGGGCCTCCCTCGAGCGGCTGTTTCGCGGCCGGATGCACGATCTGCTGCTGAACCTGCTGCAGGTTCTGAACAACCGCCGGCGGCTGGCGCTGCTGCCCTCGATCCACCGGTGCGTGGTGCTGCAGATGGAGTCCAAGCGCCGGCAGAAGGAGGTCACCGTGGAGACGGCGATGCCGCTTCCGGAGGATCTGAAGGCGGCGATGAAGGCCCGGCTCAGCGAGCACATCGGTCGAGAGGCCCTGCTGACGGAGCGGGTCCGGCCGGAACTGCTGGGCGGCGTGGTCATCCGCATCGACGACGTGCAGATCGACGGCAGCGTGGCCGGCCGGATGCGGCGGCTGCGGTCCTGCCTGAACGAAACGGCGGTCCGGGCGATCCACGAGCATCGAGGCTGTTCATTGGACGACCTGGGGGTTTGAAACGGGCGCTCGGGGCACAGGACGGCATGACATGAAGTTCAAGGTCGATGAAATCGCGTCGGTGATCCGGCAGGAGATCGCGCAGTACCAGAGCGAGATCGACGTGGCCGAGGTCGGCAAGGTGATCGAGGTGGGCGACGGCATCGCCCGCGTCTACGGCCTGTCCAGCGCGATGGCCGGCGAGATGCTCCAGTTCGAGAACGGGGCGATCGGCCAGGTGTTCAACCTGGAGGAGAGCTCGATCGGGGCGGTGGTTCTGGGCGACTATCTCGGACTCAAGGAGGGCGACACGGTCCGAGGCACCGGTCAGCTGCTGTCGGTACCGGTGGGCGAGGCGATGATCGGCCGGGTGGTGGACCCCCTGGGCCGTCCGATGGACGGCAAGGGCACGATCGAGTCGCCGCACCGGCGTCCGCTGGAGTCGGACGCCCCGGGCATCGCCGAGCGGCAGCCGGTGGACGAGCCGCTGCAGACCGGGATCAAGGCGATTGACAGCATGATCCCCATCGGCCGGGGGCAGCGCGAGCTGATCATCGGCGACCGCAAGACCGGCAAGACCGCCATCGGCGTGGACACGATCATCAACCAGCGCGGCACGGGCGTGATCTGCGTCTACGTGGCCGTGGGGCAGAAGGAATCGACCATCGCGGCGACCGTCGAGGCGTTGCGCGAGCACGGAGCGATGGACTACACCATCGTGGTGGCGGCGGGAAGCTCGGACCCCGCGCCGCTGCAATACATCGCTCCGTACGCGGGCTGCGCCATGGCCGAGTACTTCATGTACGAGCACGGCAAGGCCACGCTGTGCGTGTACGACGACCTCTCCAAGCAGGCCGCGGCCTACCGGCAGCTTTCGCTGCTGCTGCGACGGCCGCCGGGGCGCGAGGCCTATCCCGGCGACGTGTTCTACCTGCACAGCCGGCTGCTGGAGCGGTCGGCCAAACTGGCCAATCGCTACATCATCGTGCCGAAGGCCGCGCCGGCCGAGACCCGCATCGGAGTCGACGGCCGCGTGTACGTCGGCGTGCCGGGGCGGCGCGAGGCCGCCGAGGCGCTCAAGGCCATGAACCGCCCGGACCACGAGGTGCGGGTGGTGCCGGGCTCGGGCGGGTCGCTGACGGCGCTGCCGGTGATCGAGACGCTGGAGGGGGAGGTCTCGGCCTACATTCCGACCAACGTGATCTCGATCACCGACGGGCAGATCTACCTGGAGCCGGACCTGTTCTTCGCGGGCGTGCGGCCGGCGATCAACGTGGGCATCAGCGTGTCGCGCGTCGGCGGCAAGGCCCAGATCAAGGCGATGAAGAAGGTGGCCGGGTCGTT
The DNA here is from genome assembly GCA_938005315.1 of uncultured Phycisphaerae bacterium. GTDB lineage: Bacteria > Planctomycetota > Phycisphaerae > UBA1845 > PWPN01 > CALLOB01. The sequence goes on along the minus strand of CALLOB010000113.1, from coordinate 867 downwards.
GCGGCTGGACCTGGCGGCCTTCCGCGACCTGGAGGCCTTCGCCCAGCTCGGCACCGACCTGGACGCGGCCACCCAGCGGCAGCTGGACCGCGGGCGGCGGATGGTGGAGCTGCTCAAGCAGGGGCAGTACCGGCCGTACCACGTGGCTGATCAGGTGATCAGCATCTTCGCCGGCACGCAGGGCATGCTGGACGACGTGCCGTTGGGGCGGGTCGCCGATTTCGAGGCCCAGCTGCTCAAGCACGTCGCGGATCACACGCCGGAGTTGCGCGACGAGCTGGTCCGCACCGGCGATCTGAGCGACGCCCTGGCCGAGAAGCTGCGGGCGACGATCCTGGCGTTCAAGAAGGGCTTCATGGCCGGGCAGGGCTGAGCCCCGGTCCTCCGGTCCGGATCCGGGGCGGGCATCGAGGTGGGCGTTCATGGCCAAGGCGCGGGCGATTGCCAAGCGACGCAGGGCGGTGCAGAACATCCGCAAGATCACGCGGACGATGCAGCTGATCGCCACCGCGCGGTTCCAGGCGGCGTTCAAGCGGGCCACGGCCACCAAGCCCTATACCGAGGGTATCGCCCGGCTGGCCGGAGAGCTGGCGGCGGGGCAGGCCGGGCTGGACCACCCGTTGATGCGCGTCAACACGCAGTCGGGCCGCTGCCGGATCATGGTCGTGACCAGCAACCGCGGGCTGTGCGGCGGCTACAACGGCGCGGTGCTGCGGACCGCCATGACGGCGATCCGGTCGGCGGAGGCCGCCGGGCGGGCGGTGGACGTTTATGCCGCCGGCAAGAAGGGCATCGCCTATTTCCGCTTCCTGAACCGGCCTCTGGCCTGGAGCTCGGCGGCCTTCGAGGACAAGCCGCGGTTCGCCG
>CALLOB010000112.1 GCA_938005315.1 uncultured Phycisphaerae bacterium | reverse complement strand
CGGCCGTCGCTGCCGGTGCCCATGCCGTTGTACGTGTCGTGGGCCTGCGCAAACCCCGAGTCGTACACCGTGGCCGTCAGTGTGGCCTTCGGCAGGAAGCCCTCGGCCAGTGTCTCGGCGCATTCCTCCGCCCGGCCGTGGGACGCCGCCATGGTCAGCGTTGCACCCAACACCACGATGCCCTCGAGAACCATGATCCGCTCCGTTTCGCCTGCAAGCCGGCCGCGACGGTGCTCCGCGTGGCCGACGGCGCTTGTCATCCGCGACGGCCGGCGGCCGGATTTATCGCTTCTCCATGCGGCGGGGTCTGCGCCATCGGCCGCCGGGGCGTGCGTTACTCGAAGCCGATCCGGGCCAGGTACACGGCCGTCCTGTCCTCGTGGGAGGAATAGTAGGCCATCCACAGCTCGCCATCGACGCTCGCAAAACCCGGGTAGCTGTTGTCTCCGCCGCTGGGCAGCGTCAGGCACGGCTCCAGCGTGCCCAGCTCCCAGTTCAGGCGGGCCAGCACCGTCCGGGGACCGCCGACCTCCCAGCGCCCGCCGGCATACCACCGGCCCTGGTGCCGGATCGCGTCCGGGCCGCCGAGGTGGAAGCCGCTGTCCAGCCAGGTCCACTGTTGGAACGGCGGCGCCGCGGTGCCCAATAGCGCCGTGGGATATGGCTGATCCCGCCGGTGCAGCACGTGCATCCGGCCGTCATCGGGCGAGAAGCGGACCGTTGCCTCCGTCAGCCACGGATCGGCCTTGAAGTCGGTCACCTTTTCGTATCGCAGGCCTTCCGAGGAGCGGGCCAGCCTGGAGACGGCATGGTTGGAGTCGTTGTTCCTGTCGCAGTTGTAGGCCACTCCCCAGGCCGTTCCACCCTGCCAGGTGACGCGCCAAAGCCACCAGTCCGGCTCGATACCCTCCAGCTCGGCCGGCTCGGTCCACGTGGAGCCGTCGTTGGAGAAGGCCGCCCAGGTCAACAACGGGCCGGGAGGATTGGGTGGCCAGCTGCGAACGCAACCCAGCAGCATGAGGCGGCCGTCAGGCGTGATCGAAAGCATGGGGTCCCGGTAGTCCACGCCGGAGCGGGTCAGCAGGGCCGCGGATTCCCAGCGCAGGCCGTCTCGAGAGCGGAGCACACGGATGCCGCCCTCCGGCGAGATGTGGTCGGCGCCTTCGCGGCAGACCACGTACCAGTCATCGCGGTAGCGCAGCAGGTCGGGGAAGGCGTTGTGCGGCCCGGCGTCCCAGATGCGGCTCACCGAGCGGAGCACAGGCCGGGGGGGCAGCGGAGCGTCCGAGAGCAGCTCGGCCAGGGCCGCCTTCATGTAGCGCTCCGTCGGCGGGCTGCTGTGCGACTGAGTCGGCTCGTAGCCGCCCTCGGCGAACGACTTCTCGGTGCAGATGTAGCCGCTGAAGCAGTCGCCGTAGGCGGCCGTGGCCACGAATCGTCCCGGGGCCAGCTCCTGGGCCAGCAGCTGGAACTCGATGAACGTCTCCCCCGGGAGGTTGAGAATCCTCAGCGGCCCCATCGCCAGGCAGCTCAGCTCCACGGGCCGGTCGGCGCGGAATCGTTCCCAGGTCGACAGGATCATGGCCGCATGGAGGCGGTCGTTGACCGCGGCGCCGGGGTCGGCAAGGACCTTGCGGGCCTGGGCCTCGGCATACGGCCCGTCGGACCGCGGAGGGAAACGCACCGCCCGTGTCCGCCAGGCGATCGGCCCGGCGGGAATCCGCTCGACGGACGCCAGCGACGCCTTCATGCCCTCGTACAGCCGCTCCGTCAGCTCTTCGCGCCGGCCGGGCTCGCCGTCGTTGTACTTGCCGACGGTGACATTGCCCGCGCATCCCGTGAAATAGACCTGGAACACGCCGCTCTCGCGCTCGAGCTGCTCACGGGCCAGGCCGCAGGTATCCGGCGTGACCAGGCCGTCGTTGTACCTGGTCTGCGGGTGGGTCGCGTAGTAATGCAGGCAGGCCAGCATGTCCGGCCCGCTGAAGAAAACGACCGTTCGCACATCCGGGTCGATCAGCCCTTCCGGCTCGGCGCGCAACGCCGGATCCTTCGTCGTGCTCCAGCGCACGCCCACGGTCCCGTCCGGAAGGATCACGCGCCGGTTGGCGGCCACGCGATCGACGGGGGCCTTGCCGAGGCCCACCTCCGTGACCGGCCGGAACGAGGCTCGCGCCGACTCGACGGCCGCGGCCACGCCGGTCAGGGCCCTGTCGAAAAAGGCCGGATCGCCGTGCTCCGGCCCCCCGGCCTCCGCCAGCAGCTGCCGGCCGCGGAGATCGAACAGCGGGCCGCTATGCGTGTGGGTGCAGTGCACGGCCACGCGCCCGGGCGTCGTGCCGGCGGCCGAGGCGAGCCGCGCGCGGAAAAGGTCATAGGCGTCGTTGCGCAGCTCGCACCAGTCCAGGGCGCAGAGGACGGATGTGCCGCCGGCATCCCGAAGGATGACGCCCTTGGCCAGCAGCGGCGCGGTCACCTCCGTGGCCGGCGGGGACCAGCCGCCCACCAGAGGGTGGCCGACCGGCACGGTGATGTCGCAGGAGAACGTCGCCAGCTCCAGCCCCCGCGGCGCCGGCTGCGTGGAGGCGGACGGCTGGGCCC
>CALLOB010000111.1 GCA_938005315.1 uncultured Phycisphaerae bacterium | reverse complement strand
CAGCCGTTTGCCCTGCTGGGCCCCGGAACACGCTGGGAAACCAAGCAGTGGCCGGCCGAGTCCTTCGCCGAGGTGGCCCGCGGCATTTCGCGGCGGCACGGCTGGCCGGTGGTGCTGGCCGGAACCCCGTCGGAGGTGCCGGTGGCCCTGGAGGTCGCTCGACGGGCCGACGGCCTGGTCAACCTCACCGGTCGCACCTCGGTGCAGGAACTGGTCGCCCTGGTGGCCCGTTCGTGGCTGGTGGTCATGAACGACTCCGGGCCGATGCACATCGCCACGGCGCTGGGCAAGCCGCTGGTGGCGCTGTACGGGCCGACCAACCCGCTGCGCACCGGCCCTTTCCGGCGCCCCGAGGCGGTCCTCCGGCGAGACCTGCCCTGTTCGCCCTGCTATTTCAAGCGGCTGTCGCAATGCCCACACGAGCACGCCTGTCTGCGGCGGCTGGAGCCGCAGGAAGTGCTCGCCCGGGTGGATCAGTGCCTGGCGGCCAAGGCGGAAACGGCGTGAACGCGGCCATCATCGCCATCGCATTGCTGACCGGCTCAGCCCCTGCGGCCCCGCCGGAGGACCTGATCGCCCTGCGGGCGACCGACACCACCGCCGCTCACGGTCTGGTCAGGCTGTCCGGCGGCCGGGCGGCCGGCGTGCGGCTCGGACAGCCCGCCTGGGTCATCGCGGACGGCCGGGCGGTCGCCGCCGGACGGGTCCAGATGGTGACCGACGACACGGCGGTCCTGAGCCTGCGGTCCGGCCGGGTGGCCGATGGATCGCTGGTCGTCGTAATGCCCGTCGACCTGCCGGCGCGGCGGCGCGATTTCCTTCCCGACGGGGTCACGATCCGGGGCCGCATGACGCGGGTCGCGCCGGGGCGGGGCAGCGGCTGGATGGACGTGGGGGCCGAGGCCGGCCTGGCCCGCGGCGACCGCGTGCTGATCCGGCGCAACGGCATCCCCATCGCCCTGGGTGAGGTCGTCCTGCTCGAACCTGAACTGGCCCTGGTGTCGCTGGAGCCCGTGGTCAGCAACGCCCTTTCGGAGGCCGGCGACGACGTCGAACTGTGGCCGGCGCCAGCCTTGCGGCGACGCGGGCGGATCGACAGCGCGGTGCTGGCGGTCGAGCCGGGCGCGGACGGCGAACAGCTCACGGTGGTGGGCAGTGCCGCGGACGGGCTGGTTCCCGGGCGGCAGGTCGACCTGTTCCGCGGCGGCCGTTACGTGGCCATGGCGGTGGTGACCGGCGGGCACGGACCTCTGAGCCTGGCGGCGGTTCTGAGCTACGCCCGCGCTGAAGCCCCCGCCGAGGGCGACACGGCGGTGCTTCGGGCGGTCGGCGAACAGGCCGGTGGGCCGCTGAAGGCCCCGGTCTTCCGCATCGAGGGCGATTACTGTCTTCTGGCGGCCGGCGAGAACGACGGTGTGCGCGTCGGGGAGCGGTTCCGGGTGCGCCGGGCCGATCCTGCCGAGCCGACGGTGTTCCGCGACGTGGCGGAGCTGACCGTCCGGACGGTCAAGGTGGATTACTGCGGCGTGGACGTCCGCATCCTGGACGAGGCAGCCGGGCCGCTGCGGGAATGTGAGCTGGCCGAGCGCGGGGACGAAGAGGATCCCTGGCCGCCGGCAGGCATCATCGAAAGCGTGGATCCAGCCACGGGGACGGCGGTGGCGGCGGTCGATCCCGGACGCGACCTGCGGGCCGGGCACGTGGTGCGCTGGGTGCCGGACGCCTCGGCCGCTCCCCGGGCCCCGGCGGGAGCGGCGCTGGTGCTGGCCCGCGACGGCGACGGCCTGATTCTGGCGATTCCTCCCGGCTGGGGGGATCCGGCCGCGGCCCGGCTGGCGCGCATCGACGCCCCGGCCGGCAGGGCGGGGACGACAAGGCCCGCCGCTTCCGGTTGACCCCTCCCACGGTCGGCGGCTTCAGCGCACACAGGCTGGGCGGGACGTGGGTGGCCGTCCGGCGTCCGGGCAAGCCGGGCCCGAAGCGCCAACCTGCAAAGGCGGACACGGGCGGCCTGTACGGTTCCCTGATCACCCTCGTCCGGGCCGCCAGCCGCTGGCCCGACGCCCGGCGCGGGGTTATCGTGGACGGCACGGTGTCGCGGCATTCGACGGGTGAGGGATCGGGGGGTCTTTCATCGAGAAGGAGCGCGGGCATGCGGGCGATCCTGACCGGCGGAGCGGTTCTGGCGGCGATGGCGATCCTGGGCTGCGCGGAGCAGGGCCCCGAGGTGGCCTCGGTCGCGCGGTCCGCACAGGTGCGGCCGGTGCGGCTGTTCAACGGGGCGGACCTGACGGGCTGGGAGGCCTGGTTCGCCGAGCCGGGCGGCAGCATGGAGGAGGCCTTCCGCGTGTCGGACGGGGCGATCATCTGCGCCGGCCGGCCGATCGGTTTCCTGCGCACCAAGGGTGAGTACGCCGACTACGTGCTTTCCTTCGAGTGGCGCTGGGCGCCCGGCGGGCAGGGCGGCAACAGCGGCGTGATGATCCATTGCAGCACCCCGCGGATGGAGGGTCCCTGGCCGCGGTCGCTGGAGGTGCAGCTCAAGGCCGGGGACGCCGGCGACTTCTTCGAGATGGCCAGCACCTACCGCCTGGTCGGCGACGGGAGCCGCAAGCAGGGCCGACGGGGCATCAACCTGCTGGACGACGTCGAGAAGCCCATCGGCCAGTGGAACCGCATGGAGATCACCTGCCGGGGGGCGGAGGTCATCGTGAGGGTCAACGGCCGGACGGTCAACCATGCCGTGGACTGCAGCGAAACCCGGGGATACATCGCCTTCCAGAACGAGGGTACGGAAATCCATTTCCGCGACATCACGCTGACGCCGCTGACGGGTACACGGCCCTGACGCTGCGGCTCGAGGGGCCGGAGCATCGGCTGGGGAACGGGAGGGGGGCGGTGCAGTACGCCCGACGGGTTCGCCGCATCGGCCCCCGGGGAGGCGGCCGAACCGCGGTCGGCCTTACCGGGCGGCGGAGGGGTGCAACGCCCCGCTCGCCGGGTCACCGCCTGGCGAACAGCAGGCTGACCGCGAAGCACGCGGCGGCGGCCAGGACGATGGCGGCGCCGGTGCCGACGTTGTCGAACCAGGCGGTGAACGAGGCCAGCGTGCCGGCCACGGCGCTCAGCAGGCCCAGGACCATGGCCCACCAGAACATCGCGGCGCAGGAGCGGGCCAGGTTGCGGGCCGCGGCGGCCGGCACGATCAGCATGGCGGTGACCAGCAGGATGCCGGCCGTCCGGATCGAGGCGGTCACCACCAGGGCCAGCAGCACGGCGAACAGGTAGTCGTGCAGTCGTACGGGGATGCCCCGGCTGGCGGCCAGCTCGTCATTGAGCCCGATGAGCGTCAGCCGGTTGAAGTTGCAGGCCATCAGTGCCAGCACCAGCACCGCCAGCAGGGCCGAGATCCCGAGGTCGGCGGCATCCAGCGTCAGGATATCGCCGTAGAGGTAGCGCTGGAACTCGCCGGTGCGGTTTCCGATGGTGATGATCGCGATGCCGAAGGCCACCACGGTGCTGAAGAACACGCCGATGACCGTGTCGTTGGACAGGTCGGTGCGGCGTCGGACCACGGCGATGCCCAGCCCGACCAGCAGGCCGAAGACGATCATCGCCACTCGCGGGTCGAATTCCGGCCGCAGGGCCGCCAGCAGAAAGCCCACCGCGATGCCCGCGAACGCCGAATGCGAGATGGCATCCGAGAAGAAGGCCATGCGGAAGTTCACGACCTTGACACCCATCATGGCGCAGACAGGGGCCAGGAACAGGCACTCCAGCAGGGCGTAACGCATGAAACGGAAGTCGCGCCAGGCCTCCGGCAGCAGCCGCTGCAGGCCGGAATCGGCCGCCGGCAGCAGCACGTCGTTCCACAGCGTCCACAGCGCGGTCATGACCGGTCCTCCCGGCCGGCCGGCGGCGGTTCGGATCCGCAGCCGGGCGCCCCGCAGTCGTGGGCGTGGCCCTCGTGGGCCCCGTGGTGGGCATACAGGGCCACGTCGTGGCGGTACAGAGCCTTGAGGTTCTCGGCGTTGAGCGTCTCGACGGCCGGCCCCTGGCACTGCACCGCCTGGTTCAGACAGATCACGTAGCGGGCGTGGCGGGTGACGATGCTCAGGTCGTGGCTGACCAGCAGCATGGTGTAGCGCCCCTCGGCCTGCAGCGACGCCAGCAGATCGCAGAAGAGTTCCTCGCCGGCCACGTCGACGCCGGCCACCGGCTCGTCCAGCAGAAGAACATCCGGCCGGCTGGTCAGGGCCGCGGCCAGCAGCACGCGCTGCAGCTCTCCGCCGGAGAGCACGCCCAGTCGGCGATCGGGCCAGGCCCGCCCCCCGACGCGCTCGAGGCATTCTGCGGCCAGCAGTCTGGCCTTGCGCGTGTGCCCCAGCCAGATCGGCCGGCGCTGCAGCCCCAGGCAGAGAAAGTCCATCACGCGGATCGGCATCCCGCGGTCGAAGTCCAGGCGCTGGGGCACGTAGCCCAGTTTCAGCGGTCTTCCGTCGGGCCGCCTGCCGATCTCGATGACGCCGGTGTGGGGAACCAGCCCGAGAATCGCCCGCAGCAGCGTGGTCTTGCCGGCACCGTTGGGGCCGATGATCGCGTTGATGACCCCCGCGGCCGGGGCGCAGGTCACGCCGGTGAGCACCGGCACGCCCGAGAGGGTCACGGAGACGTTGTGCAGCCGCAAGGCGGACTGTTGGGCGGTCGCGATTGGGGGCGCGTGGCTCATGGCTGGGCGGCCGTTCCCAGAGCCTTGCGAAGAACGTCCAGATTCTCGCGCATCACCCGCTCGTAAGCCCCGGCATCGGGCTGCCCGGGCAGGCTGTTGAGCGGATTCAGCTCGAACAACGGCAGGCCGGCGTCGCGGGCCACGGTCTCGGCCGCACGGTCGGAGTAGGCCGGCTCGCGGAACACGGCCGCGGCTCCGGCCTCCCTCGCCCGGCGAATCACGTCCGCCAGCCGGCCGGCGGGGATGGGCTCGTCGGGCTTGACGGTCAGCGTGGCGACGATCTCCAGGCCCAGGTCGCGGGCGAGGTAGTCGAAGGCGTTGTGGAAAGTGACGATCTTGCGCGAGCGAAAGCCGGCGGCGGCGGCTTTCATCTCGTCGCGCAGGCCCTCCAGGCGGGCGACGCAGGCCTCGCCGTTGGCTCGGTAGACGCCGGCCCGGGCCGGATCGGCGCGCGACAGCTCGCGCACGATGGACCGGACCATGATTCCGGCCTGTTCGGGCGAGACCCACACGTGGGGATTGAACGGGGTGGCCTCGTGGTGATGGTGATGGTCGTGGTGATGGTCGTCACCGGAATGGTCGCAACCGGCCGTCTCGGGCGCCGCCGGGGCGGTTTCGGCGGAAGCAGGCTCCCTGGTCGCGAGCAGTTCGCAGTCGCCGGTGATCACAGCCACCCTCGCCCGGCCGCCGGCCTCGGCCAGCTGGTCGAGGAACGGCTCGATGCCCAGGCCGTTGGCCAGGATCAGGTCGGCGGAGGCGGCCCGCTTGAGGTCCGAGGCCCGGGCGGCGTGGCTGTGGGGGCAGCCGGTGTTGGCGTCCAGCAGCAGTTCGACCGAAACGCCGGGCGCGTCGCCGACGACGTTGAGCGTCAGGACATACACCGGCAGAAAGGTGCATAACACCCGGAAGCGGTCGTCGGCCGGTTCACGGCCGCAGGCGGACAGGAAGCCCGAGGCCACGGCTGCCAGTACCGGCACCGACGAGAGGATCGCGGACCTTCCGCCGAAGCGAAGGATTCTCAGGTTCCTGGGCATGTCTGTCGCCTCCCCGGTCGATAGGCCCCGCGGGACCCGGGCCGACGCGGCCCGACGCCCTATTGTAGGACTTCGTAATACAGCGTCAACCGTCAGTGCGAGTGCCCGTGTTCGAGGCAGTGGGGGCAGATGAAGGGCCGGCCGCGCGGCGGGCGTGCCCTGGCCACCACCTCCAGCGGGTACAGATAATGGCAGCACCGGCACTCGACGGACTCGTACGCCGGCAGCCGACCCTCGAACCAGCGGGCGATCACCTGGGGCATCACCCCCCGGCCCCGGCAGAAGGGGCAGACAGCGTGGAAGCGCTGCAGGATCGCGTCGCGGATGAAGCCGGACTTGTCGGGCAGGTGGTTGAGGATTTCGGCCAGGTGGTGATCGACGCGGAAGGAAACGACGGTCTGTTTCTGCCGGGCCATGGAGCGGTTCCGAGGTTGCCTGATCGCTGGGCCGCCGGGGCCCGACCGGGTTATTATGGTGGGGGCCGGCGGATCGGGCAAGCCGGGGCCCGGCGCGGCGTCGACGGAGCCGCGAAAGCGGCCGGAGCGCCGGCAGGGGCGGACGCGATGGCGGACTTCGATCTGTTCGTGGTGTTTCGCCGGCTGCTGACGCTGGTGTGCACGGTCTATGCCGTGGCCTGCACGCTCCGCAGCCTGTGGGGCTGGCTGATGTACTTCCAGACGAACCGGCACACGCAGGTGCTGGGCCGCTATGCGACGGTGCTGCTCCTGCGGACGCGGTGGCGGCAGTTCTGGAGCGAGTGGCTGCAGATCGGCATCCTGACCCTGCTGCTGGGCGCGGTGGTCTGGCTGCACCACCTGGTGGAACCGTGATGGCCGAATCCCAACACAACCCGACGCCGAGCGGCGGGGAGGCGTCCCCGACGGTTTTCGAGGATCTGCCGGTCGACGAGCTGGTGCACTACGGCAACGAGCTGGGGCTGCACCTGAAGTCGTCCATGGGCCGGGAGGAGCTGCTGCGGCGGCTGCGGGAGCGACACGCCCTGCTGCGCGAGCTGCCCCGGGAGGCCCTGCTGGACATCGTGGTCTGGGCCCGCCGCCCGGTGCGGCGCTCGGCGACGCCCGAGGAGCTGGCCCGGGAGATCGCCCGCATCCGGAGCATGGACATCCGCGGCCTGAGCCATCGGGGCGTGGTGGCTCTGGCCCGGCTGCGCGGCGTGCCGGCGCACGACACCGAGCCGGACGAACTCATCGTGGCCCGCATGCGCTCGGCCGAACCGCTGAGCCATCGCATCGAGCGTCTCCGCCGGCGGTGTATAGGTTCGCTGGTCAGCCGGCTGGTCAACGGCGGGGTTCAGGAGGACGAGCGCTACCGCTTCCTGCCGGAGGATCGCGAGACCTCGCTCAAGCGGCAGATCGCCGAGGAAGGCCTGGTCGGCGGCATCGCCCGCAAGCTTCGCGGGGCGGCCGACGACTACGTCCGGGAAAAACTCGACGAGATCGAGTCCCGGATCGACCGCAAGCTCGACGAGATCGACCGCCGGCTGGCCGAGTGGCGCGACCGTGAGATCGCCAACCGGTTGCGGATCATCAAGATGACGCTGGCGGCCTCGGTGCTTGTGGCCCTGATCAGCCTGGGCTATAGTCTGATCCGGCCGCGGTGAAGCGGCGGCTCGCGCAGGCCGCGGGAGGGCGGTGTGCCCGAGGCCGCCCGGGGCGCGTCCGGAGGCCCGGTCATGTACGAGAAGCTCAGCGCGAGGGTCGATCGCGTGGTCAAGCTGGCCAACGAGATCGCACGCGAATACGAGCAGGAATACGTCGGCACCGAGCACGTGCTGCTGGCCATCGCCCGGGAGGGCACCGGCCTGGGCGCGCAACTGCTGAAGGACCGGGGGCTGGATGAGTACCGCCTGCGCGAGGCGGTGGACAAGCTCATCCAGACCAGCATGGAGGACACCTGGGTGTTCGGCCGCCTGCCGGGCAGCCCCCACTTCCGCAACGTCATCGCCAAGGCCATCGAGGAGGCCCGGGCACTCAAGAGCGGCGAGGTCGGAACCGAACACCTCCTGCTGGGCATCCTAGCCGAGGCCGGCTGCGTCGGCCAGAAGGCCCTGGTCGGCCTGGGGATGACGCTCAAGGACGTGCGCGAGCGGATCCGACAGGCCGCGGCCGGCTGATCCCGCCCGGACGCATCCGGTCGGACTCCTCCCCCTTCGCCGGCGGCTCACGGTTCGCCTGATCCGGCACTGGCGGCCTCGATCAGCCCCCCGAGGGCCCGCTAGGGGCCCGTGCGAAGCGGTCTTTCCCGCTCGGCGGTCTTCTCCAGTTCGTCGTAAATCGCCCTCGCGGCCCGTACGCGTTCCAGCAGCGGTTCGGCCTGCAGGGCCAGCTGCCTGAGTTCCTGATGGCCCGCCAGGGCCTGCGGGTCGGCGGTCCGGGCGGCCGCGACCAGCGTTTCGATCTGCCCGAGGCTTTCCCGCCGGGCGGCCAGCAGCGCCGGGACATCCTCGTACTTCCAGGAACGCAGGCCGCGGCGGCGGACGTACACCGGCGTAGTGTGGGCGTGCGTGCCGTCGGCGCCGCGGGCCACGGCCGCCAGCCAGCAGCCGTGACCGGCCCGGACCTCGAAATCCAGCGACAGCTCGTCCTGTCCGGGCCCGGTCGCGGCGGCGGTCTGCAGATCCTCGCCGAAGCGCACCACCTTGAGTATCTCCGGCGGCGAGTACCCCGGTCGTCCTGTCACCCGGGCGCGAACCCGCAAGCGGGCGTCGTCCTCGACGGCGATCTCGTCGCCGGGCAGGGCGTCGTTGACCGTGAACTCGATCAGCGGGCCGTTGGTCACGAAAGTCCGTCCGCGGCGCACGGCCTCGAACCACGCGTCCGGGTCGAACCCCGCCCCGGTGAAGGCGTACAGGCGCACCTCGCCGATGGTGCCGCCCCAGGGCACGTCCGAGCCGGCCGAGGCGGTGATCCTGAAGCCGAGATTCAGGAAGGCGTACCAGAGATCCGTGCCCAGCTGCCCGAACTGCAGCACCTCCGCGAAATCGCACTTGTCCTTCGGCACGTTGATGCTCATGTCGCGGTGCACATGGAAAATGCCCGAATTGACGTGGGCGTAGCCCCACAGCCCGCCCTGGGCGTGGACCGTGTCGGCCACCAGGTCGTAGAGGTAGTACCGGGCGGTGTCACGGACCATCGCGGTGATGTTCAGCGCCAGGGTATGTCCCAGTTCATTGTGGGTCCGCGGGCACTCCTGCCCCGGCGCGAGCACGTAGTCGCCGTCACGGACGCGGAAGGCCGGCCCGAAGCCGCGCTGCTCGAAGTACGTGCGGCTGATGTCGCCCATCTTCACGATGTTGCCGACGTGGACGTCCTCGGCCTTGAGCCAGGCCATCAGCCGGGCGGCGTCGGCGTCGCCGAGGATCCGGCCGTGGACGTGGTCGTCGCCCGAGTACCACCCGCGGGCGGGCATGTCGATCCAGCGCTTCAGCCGGCAGGTCAGTACGGTCTGCTCGCCGGAGCGGACCGTGAAACGCTCGGTCACCGGCAGATGCTCGATGCCCCGGCGGACCACAACCTCGTATTCGCCCGGCGGCAAGGTCATGTCCACCGGACCGGCCACGCACCACCACCGGCCCGACAGCGGCCCGGGCACGTTGGCCGTCCGACGATGCGAGCTGCGGCCGTTGCCGTCGAACTGGGGGGACATGTCCACCGCGTCGGCCGGCGGACGGTCACGGCCGGTGGCCAGAGAGGTGATCCGGATCATGGCCGGGCCCGGTGCGCCCGTTTCGTCCCACAGCGGCGTCAGTCGCAGCCGCCCGCTCGGGGGGACGTCGACCTCCAGCAGGCCCGCGACATTGGGCCGGCCGGGCCGGAGGAACTCGATGCGGATGGTGGTCCGTCCCACCGGCAAGGTGTGCAGCCCCAGCAGAACCCAGGTCACGCCCGCCGGCGCGACGTCGATCCAGATGTTCTTGCGCGACTCCGGCACCGCCTGCTCCAGCTCATAGGAGGAAAACCACAGCCCCCCGGGGCCCTGGTCGATCCGCAGCAGCAGGGCCCCGGTGTCCCCCACCATCCCGATGGGCCCCAGGACCGGGGGCTCCAGGCCGTTCTCCGTCAATGACAGCCGGCGGACGTCCGGGCGGCGCTCCAGCAGGTCGGCCAGTTCCCGGCCGGCCCGGGCCAGCGATTCGGCGGCCTGGGCCTTCGGGGTCGCCTCGGCCGCCTCGCGCAGACCGGCCTGGGCCTCGCGCATCGTCCGCAGCAGTTCGTCGACGCGCTCCCGGTCGGCCGGGTCCAGCAGGTAGGAGTGCTCGCCGGCCAGCAGGCCTGCAAACTCCACCGCGTGGTCGCGTGGGTTCTCCCGCCGGTCCTGGGCGTCCGCGTTGCCGGCCGGGGCGAAAAGGAGGATCAGAAACAGCGTGCGAGAGACTGCAGCCGGGTTGCCCATCGCGAATCTCCTTGTGGCCATGCCGGCCGCGCGCCGGCCGACAGAGAGCGGCCGTCATGCTTCCAGCACCCGCCGGAAGCATTCGACGGCCCGATCGATGTCCTCTGAACCGACGTCCAGGTGCGTGACCGCCCGCAGCGTGTCCGGACCGGTGGCATGGACCAGCACGCCGGCCTCGCGAAGTGCGGCGGACACCTCGGATGCCGCCCGACGCGTCACCCGCATGACCACAATGTTGGTCTGCACCGCGGCGGGGTCCAGCCGGATGCCGGACATGCCCGCCAGTGCCTCGGCCAGTCGCCGGGCGTGGTCGTGGTCTTCGGCCAGCCGCCGGCGGTGGTGGCGCAAGGCGTGCAGCGCGCCGGCGGCGATGATTCCCGCCTGGCGCATGCCGCCGCCGAACTGCTTGCGGAAGCGCCGGGCCCGGGCGATGAAATCGCGTTCGCCGGCCAGCGCTGATCCGACCGGCGCCCCCAGCCCCTTGGAGAAGCAAACGCTCACCGAATCGAAAAAGGTGGCGTAATCGCGCTCCGGGATGCCGGTAACCACGGCGGCGTTCCAGAGCCGGGCACCGTCCAGGTGGAGTCGCAGGCCGGCCTCGCGGGCGACCTGCGCGACCTCGGCCACGGTGTCGATCGGCCAGACCGACCCGCCGCCGCGGTTGTGCGTGTTTTCGACACACACCAGGCGGGTGCGTGGAAAGTGCGGATTGGCAGGCCGCAGGGCCGCCCGGAGCTGCGCGGCGGTAAACACGCCCCGGTTGCCGGAGACCAGCCGGCACATGACGCCGGACAGGGCCGCAGGCCCGCCGGACTCGTAATAATAGACGTGGGCCTCGGCTTCCACGACGATTTCATCGCCCGGCTCGGTGTGCGCCCGGATGGCCGACTGGTTGGTCATCGTGCCGGAGGGCATGTAGACGGCCGCCGGCTTGCCCAGCACCTCGGCCACGGCCTCCTCCAGAGCGGCGACCGTCGGATCGTCGCCCAGCACGTCGTCGCCCACCGGCGCCTCGGCCATGGCCTTGCGCATGGCGGGGGTCGGACGCGTCACGGTGTCGCTGCGCAGATCGATCACGGTCTCCTCCCGAAGGCCGGATTATCCGCCGGGCCAGGGTGGATGTCGAGACGGCACGCGGCGACAATGCACCGCCGGCTCCGACCGGGCGCTGCGACGACGTCCCGGAGGGTCCCGCCGGAAACCGACCGGAGACAGTGCATGGCTGTGAACACCACAGGCCGCGGGGGCGCCGGCAGGCCGGAATGCACTCCGCCCGCTGTCCGGCGGGGGCGGATGGCCCGGCTCACGGCCTGCACCGCGACCTGTCTGGCACTGGCCTGTCAGACAACAGGGAACACCGGCTCGCCCGGCCTGAACCGGCCGGTTGTCCACGAGGCCTGCACGCTGGACCACGGCGGCGTCATGCGCGGGCCGCGCGATGCCCGGCGGCTGGCGCTGATCTTCACCGGCGGCGACTACGGCGAGGGGGCCGAAACCATCCTGGACGCGCTGCGGGAACGGGGCGTGCCGGCGGCGTTCTTCCTGACCGGCGGCTTTCTGGACGCCCCCGGGAACGCCCCGGCCATCCGCCGGATGGTGGCCGAGGGACACGACCTCGGCCCGCATTCCGATGCCCACCTGCTCTATTGCCCCTGGGAGGACCGGTCGCGAACGCTGGTGACGCGTGACGAGTTCCGGCGGGATCTGCTGGAAAACCTCCGCAAGCTACACCGATTCGGCGCCGATCCCGCGAAGTTCGGATTCTTCGTGCCGCCGTATGAGTGGTATAACCGGCAGATCGTGGACTGGTGCAGCCAGTTGGGGCTGACGGTGATCAGTTTCACGCCCGGTACCCGCTGCCAGGCCGACTGGGCCCCCGAGGGACACCGGGCCTTCGTCTCCTCGGCCGGCATCGCCGAAACCGTTCTGACGTACGAGTCCTCCCGGCCCGATGGCCTGAACGGCTTCCTGCTGCTGATGCACCTGGGCTCCGGCCCCGGCCGGACCGACAAGTTTCATTCGCACGTCGGACCGCTGATCGATGCCCTCGCGGCCCGCGGCTACCGCTTCGTCCGGGTAGGCCAACTGCTGGCGGGGCAACCCTGAGCCGCGCCGGCCGGATGAAACCGCCCGCCGCCGCTTACGAGAGCTTTCCGGCAGGCCGCACCGGTCCGGCCTCGCGACGGTTCCCCGCCTCGATGCGGCCGGCAGGCCGTTTTTTCGTTCATCCGTCCCTGTTTTTGACCGATCAAGCCTTCAGCCGTGCGTGACCGGGCCATCGGTACGGCCTGAGGACCCGCATCATCCCCGGGGTGGGCGAACAATGGCCTTCCGCGTAAATCTCACCATCGAGGTCGACCAGGTGGCCAACGCCCTGGCGATCCAGACGCCGGTGCCGATCCAGCTGGTCTGCGACCGGAACCGCTGGCAGGCCTTCTGCGAATCCCCGCCTGTCGCCACTGAAGTCTTTGACAGCATGGAGCAGGCGGTCATCGCCTGCAGCGAGCAGGTGGCCGCCGAGGTGCAGATGGCAGTCGAGGACCGCCCGGTCGTGCTCGCCCGAATCACCCCCGACGACATCCCCGCCGGCATGTTCGGCTGACCGCCCCGCGGGGCCCGCCCGGCGATGCATCGCCAAACGGCAGATCTCGACGTAAAATCGCCGCCTTCTCCCGGACCGTCCCTCGGGCGTGGTTCACCGGAGACCGCCGGCTTGTCCCGCACGCGTCACAGTTCGCCGCCGCCCGCCACGCTGCTTCACAACCGCGCCTTCCTGCTGCTGTGGGCGGCCTACGGCATCAGCGCCATGGGTGACCACATCTCCGAGATGGCGGTGCTCAAGTGGATGGGGGCCATGGAGTCCCCGAACATGACCCGCCTGCAGGCGCTGATGAACTTCATGTTCATGCTGCCTTTCTTCCTGATCGGGCCGGTCAACGGCATGCTCGCCGACCGCCTGCCCCGGCGCCGGATCATGATCGCCGCCGACCTGATCCGCGCGGGGCTGATGCTGGGCTTCGCTCAACTGCTGGCGGTGTTCGGCCGCCTGGGGGACATCGGGGCGTTCGTGCCGCTGATGCTTGTGGGGGTCTTTGCGGCCCTGTTCTCGCCGGCCCGCTCGGCGCTTCTGCCCACGCTCATCCGCGAGGACCAGCTCGTGCGGGCCAATGCCATGACCAGCGGGCTGGGCGTGATCGCCACCATGGTCGCGGTGGTCATCGGCGGCAAGCTGGCCGACCACTTCGCGCCGCGGGTCTCGTTCATGGTGGACGCCGGAACGTTCCTGGCCAGTGCCGCCTGCCTGCTGATGATCCCCCGCACGCCGCGCCCGGCGGCGCCGCCCGCCGGGGGGGTCGGGGCGCTGATCGAGGCGGTCACCTATGTCCGGCGGCACCGCCGCGTGATCCAGCTGATGCTCGTGGCGGTGGTCGTCTGGAGCTGCGGCGCGGCGGTCCGCAGCATGATGCCCGCCCTCGTGCATCACGCCTACGACCGCGACCGCTACACCGACATCGGAATCTTCCAGGGCTTCCTCGGGCTGGGACTGCTGACCGGCGCGCTGGTGCTGACCCTGCTGGGCGACGCCCTCCGCGGCGACATCGCCATCAGCTGGTCCCTGGCCGGCATCTCGGCGGCCGTCGGCGTGATCGCCCTCACGGCCCTGGACCGCCTCTCGGGCAGCCCATGGCTTTCGGCCGGCACGGCTCATCACATCGGGGCCGTTGCCGTGGTCGTCGCGGGCATGTTCAGCGCCGGGGTGATGACCAGCTACAACGCCATGATGCAACGCATCGTGCCCGACCGGCTGCGCGGTCGGGTGTTCGGGCTGACCGACCTGGTCAGCATCGGCGGACTGCTGCTGTCCACCGGACTGCTGGGGCTGGTGCCCTGGCCGGGCATCGACGCCTGGCTGGGATGGATCATGCTGGCCGTGGCCGGCATCGTGCTCGCGGCGGCGGTGGCGTCGATGGTCGTGCGCCTGCGCCGCGGGCCGATCCGCGGCAAACGCCGGTTCTGGTGGAATCTCAACGAATTCTACTGCCGATTCTGGTTCCGTCTGCGCCGCATCGGCCCCTGCACGGTGCCGGGCGAGGGTCCGGTGGTGCTGGTCTGCAACCACGCCTCCCCGATCGATCCCCTGCTGCTGATCGCCTCCACCCCGCACCGGGTGCTGGGCTTCATGATCGCCAGGGAGTACGCGGATCTGCCGATCTTTCGCCATCTGATCGGGATGATCGGCTGCATTCCCGTGCGTCGCGACGGCCACGACGCGGCCGCGGTGCGGACGGCGCTGCGCCGCCTGTCGGCCGGCGAGGCGGTGGGCGTGTTTCTCGAGGGAGGGATCCCCCGGCCCGGGCAGGAGGTGCGGCCCAAAGAGGGCGCGGCCCTGCTGGCTCTGCGCACCGGCGCGACCATCGTGCCGGCGCACATTTCCGGCGTTCGCTACGACGGCCGCGTGGCCAGGACGTTTTTCCGCCGCCACCGCGCGGAAGTCCGCTTCGGGTGTCCGATCCGTCCGCCACGCGACGCGGCCGGACGGCCCGAACGGCGGGAGGTGGCCGAGCTGACCGACCTGCTGATGGAGCGCATCCGCGAACTCGGACGGCCGTAGGGGCCGGCATGGGGCCTGACGCGCCGACGGGTTGCGGAGCGGCCGCACATGTCTTCTGCCGGACAGGGCGCCGGCCGGACCGCGGGACCTTCTTACCGCCGTCCCAACCGGCGGCGCCAACGGTCGATGGCCGCCAGGGCTTCCACGGGTGTGGTGCGGTCGGGATCCATGGCTGCCAGTTCGCGAATGATCTCCTCGGCCGGATCGTCGAACAGCAGCAGCTGCCGGGCCGGTCGGTCGGCGCCGCGCGAGCGCTCGACCGGCGGCGGTGTCGATCGCCCGGCTTCCAGTGCCTCCAGGAGCTGCCTGCTGCGGGCGATGACCTCGTCGGGCACGCCGGCCAGTCTGGCCACGTGCGGTCCGTAGCTGCGGTCGGTGCCGCCGCGCACGATGCGGTGCAGAAAGACGATCTGGTCCTCCCACTCCCGCACGGCCACGTTGTAGTTGACCGCGCCGGGCATGTCCTCCTCCAGGCGGGTCATCTCGTGATAGTGCGTGGCGAACAGGGTCCGGCAGCGGATGCCCTCCACCAGCCGCTCGGCGATCGCCCACGCCAGGGCCAGCCCGTCGAAGGTGCTGGTCCCCCGGCCCAGCTCGTCGATCACCACCAGGCTGTCGCCGGTGGCGTTGTTGAGGATGTTGGCCGCCTCGGTCATCTCCACCATGAAGGTGGACTGCCCGCGGCTGATGTCGTCGGCCGCTCCGACGCGGGCGAAGATGCGGTCCACCGGCCCGAGTCGCATCGTCCCGGCGGGCACGAAACTGCCGGTATGGGCCAGCAGGGTCAGCAGCGCCACCTGCCGGATGTAGGTGCTTTTGCCGGCCATGTTCGGCCCGGTGAGGATCATCAGCGTCTCGGGAGCCCGGCGGTCGCCGGCGACTTCCTCCGGCGGCGGCAGCCCCAGCCGGCAGTCGTTGGGCACGAACTTTCCGGCCAGCGACTGCTCCAGCACGGGGTGACGCCCGTCGGCGATCTCCAGCACCGGCGCATTGACGAACTCCGGCCGCACGTAGCGTCGCTTGTCGGCCAGCTCGGCCAGGCCGGCGACCACATCGACCTCCGCCACCGCGGCCGCGAGCCGCTGCAGCGCCGGGATATGCTCGGCGGCCAGATTGCGCAGCTGCTCGAACAGCGCGATCTCGCGGGCGATGGCCTGCTCGCGGGCGGTGAGCACCTCGGTCTCGTGACGCTTGAGCTCGTCGGTGATGTAGCGTTCGGCGTTCTTGAGGGTCTGCTTGCGCACATAGTCCGGCGGCACGCGCTGGCGGTGGGCGTTGGTGATCTCGATGTAGTAGCCGAACACCTGGTTGAAGCCGACCTTCAGCGAGGGGATGCCGGTCCGCCGGATTTCGGCGGCCTGGAAGTCCGCGAGCCACTGCTGGCCGCCGGCGGCGATCGCCCGCAGCCGGTCCAGCTCGGCGTCGTGGCCGTCGGCGATCACCCCGCCCTCCGACGGCGAAAGCGGCGGCGTCGGAGCCAGGGCGGCCGACAGCGTCCGGCCCAGTTCCGACAGGCCGACCATCGCCTGACGGCGCTCGGCCAGGAAGCAAGGCAACGCCTGCGGTCCGCCCATCCCGAGCCCTGCGGCCGCGTCCAGCGACTGGGCCACCTCCTCCACGGCCAGCAGCGTGCCGGCCAGCGACGCCATGTCCCTGGGCGAGGCCCGCCCCACGCCCAGTCGGGCGGTGATCCGCTCGATGTCCGCCAGCCGCCGCAGCGCCCCGCGCACGCCCGCCAGGGTGTGCGGGCCGGCGACCAGGGTCTCGATGGCGTCCTGCCGCCGGCGGATCGCATTCACGTCCCGCAGCGGGGCCGCCAGCCAGCGGCGCAGACAGCGGGCCCCCATGGCCGTGCAGGTGCGGTCCACGGCCGACAGCAGCGAGCCGACCGACTGCCCGCCGCGCAGCGTGCGCTCGATCTCCAGCGACCGCCAGGTGGCCTCGTCCAGCCCGACGAAATCCCCGGGATCCCGTCGCCGCAGGGCGACGATGTGTCGCAGCGAGGTCTTCTGCGTCTCGGCCAGGTAGTCGATCACCGCTCCGGCCGCGCACAGCGCGGCGTCCATGCCCGAGAAGCCGAAGCCTTCCAGCGACGCCACCCGGAAGTGGTCCAGGAGCCGCCGATGAGCCTGATAGGGGTCGAAGACGTGGGCCGGACGCCGCGACACGGCCGTTCCGGCCAGCGGCCCGCCGGAGCCGGCCAGACTTTCCACGCGGGCGGCGAGCGGGTCGGCCACGTCGATCCGCGTCTCCGGCAGCAGGAGCTCGGCCGGGGCCAGCCGCACCAGCTCGTCGGGCAGGTCCCGCGGCGCAGTCCGCTGAGCGAAGAACGCCCCGCTGGAGAGGTCCACGAACGCCAGGCCGACCTCGTCTTTCCGCGCACACACCGCCGCCAGGTAGTTGTCCGCCTGGCGCTCCAGCAGCGCGTCCTCGGTGAGCGTGCCGGGGGTGACGATGCGGACGATCTCCCGGCGGACGACTCCCCTGGCCAGCCGCGGGTCCTCGACCTGCTCGCTGATGGCCACCTTGTGACCGGCGGCGACCAGCTTGCGGAGGTAGCTGTCCAGGGCATGCCAGGGAATCCCGGCCAGCGGCACGGCCTCGCCGCTGCGGTCCTTGCCGCGGGTGGTCAGGGCGATGCCCAGGACGGCCGCGGCGGTGCGGGCGTCCTCGTAGAACGTCTCGTAGAAGTCGCCCATGCGGAAAAGCAGCAGCGCATCGGGCACCGCGGCCTTCTGCTCGGCGTACTGCCGCATGGCCGGGGTCAGGACCTCGGCGGATGGGACGTTGGGATCGGCCATTGCCGCGTCAATGTACGTCAGCCTCCGGCGGGCGTCGATGCCTCAGCCCGGGCTCACGTCGGCGGGTGCTCCATGCTCTCCTGCAGACGCAGGAGGGCCATGAACATCAGGTTGTTGGCCAGGTGCAGGGCCATGCCCGGCAGCAGGCTGCGCCTCCAGACGGCCAGCAGCGCCAGGACGATGCCCAGCACCGCGATCATCGCCATGGCCAGCGGCCCCTGGTAGCCGTGAGCCAGCCCGAAGAGCACCGCCGAAAGCGGCACGGCCATCCACCAGCGGCCGGTCAGGGCCCGCAGCCGGGTCAGCAGGAAGCCGCGGAACACGACCTCCTCCCAGACCACCACGCCGAGCATCACCAGCACGATCTGCGGCCAGGTCATCGTCGGCAGGGTCTCCCGCACCGCCCGCTGCGAGGCATAGGGATCCTCCAGCAGCCGCGGCCAGACGACGCTCAGCGTCAGAATGATGAGGATCAGCAGGGAATCGACCATGACCAGGGCGGCCAGGCCGATGCCCACATCCGTCGAGGGCCGATCGAACCGCCAGCCGATGGTTCGCGGTGCGTGGCCGGCCAGACGCAACAGGAGGAAGCAGGCCGCCAGGGCGCAAAGCCCCGCCCCGCCGCTGGTCGCCAGGTTGATCCAGCGATCGTCAGCCGGACTCCAGAACGTCGTTGCGACCGCGGTGATCACCAGTCCGCCGGCACCGGCCAGGGCTACAAGGACGATCTCCAGCAGTGCGCGCGGGGGAGACATCCGCATCGGCATGCGCTGCACCGGCCGGGCCGTCGCGACGGGCGCGACCGGCACCGCCGCTTCCCCGGCCGGCGTGAAATTCGCCGGCGGGAGTGCAGATCCTGCCATCGGCGAAGCCGGTCCGGATTCGGGGGGAAGGTCCATCAGCCTGGTTTCCGTCTCATGCTCGACGTCGGGGGCCGGCGGAGGTCATTCGGGCCAGGCCCGCGGGCCGACACCCACCAGGAAACCCTCCTGTGTGATCGGGAAAGCGCGCAGGAAGGCCTCCAGCCGGGCGTCGTTCACCTCGTCGACCGCCGCCAGTCGGGCGGCGCCGGTGCGCGGCGCTCCATGATAATGAAGATCCTCGACCAGCTGATTGAGGCGGTAATAGGGGGCCTCCGACTCGCTGGCCAGCGAGGTGCGGCGCAGGTTACGGACGCGCTGCAGCTCTTTCGGCTCCGCGCCGCCGCGCGCCAGGTTTTCCGCCTCGCGCCGCATGGCCTCCAGGACCGCCTCGCAGTTCTCCGGCTCGCATAGGGCGTACATGACCGTCAGGCCGAAGTCGGCATAGTCGTCGTGGAAGCAGCCCGCCCGGGTACAGAGCCCTTTCTGAACGATGTTCCAGTAGAAGCGCGAGTTGTGGCCCCCGAGCACCGCGGCGGCGGCTTCGGCGGTCTCGGCCAGCGGGTGGGCGGCCGGAGCGGAGGCGAAGGCCAGCATCACCGCCTGCTGGTGGAAGCGATCGACCTTCCGCGCCGCCCGGCCGGAGCGCAGCGCCGGCGGCGGAGAGCCGGGTCCTGGATCGGCCGGCTGCCAGTCTCCGGTGAGCGACTCCAGGTGCCTGAGTACCGCGTCCGGATCGACGTCCCCGGCGGCCAGAAAGACCATGTTGCCGGGTGCGTAGCGCCGGCGGAAGTCCGCGGCCATGCGGTCGCGGTCCATGTGCGCGATGGTCGATTCCCAGCCCAGCACCGGCCAGGCGAGACTGGAGCCCGGACAGGCCTGCTCGTAGAGGAAGTCGTAGGCGAAGGAGCTCAGTTCGTCGTTCGACATCGCGATCTCCTCGAGAACGACGTTCCGCTCCGTCTCAAACTCCTCCGGCGGAAGCGTGGAGCGCATCATGTCGGCCAGCAGCTCCATCTGCTGTTCCAGGGCGGTCCTGGGCACCCAGCCGTGATAGAAGGTCCGGTCGCGGCTGGTGTAGGCGTTGTAGAACGAGCCCATCTCGTCGAAGGCGATGTTGATCTGCTCCCATGTCCGCCGCGGTGTGCCCTTGAACATCATGTGCTCGAGGAAATGGGCCGCGCCGGCCATGTCCGGCGGATCGTCGCGCGAACCGGTGCGCACCAGGAAGCCGCAGGCCGCGGAATCCGCGTCGGGCATCACCTCGACCACGGCCCGCAGGCCGTTGGCCAGCGTATGCTGCGTGAACGGGCTGGATGTCGACTCGTCCGGCAAGAGGGTTCTCCGTAGTCAGGTCCGCGGCGCCATGCGGTGCCCGGCGTCGCGAAGCACCGCAGCGGCCGGCGTCGCTGCCGGCCTTTGATCGCGATCGACCCTGAGCCTCGCGTCCGTGACGGCCGGCGTTGGCCGCGCGTCAGGGTCGGGGGAGGCCGTTCTTCAAGCCCGCCGGCCCGACGGTCACCGCGGCCAGCACGTCCCGCGGGCGGCGCAGCAGGTACGCGCGGACGTCCTCCACGGTCACCGCCTCCACCCGCGCGATCTTCTCCTCCAGCGGGATCGGCCGGCCGTAGAAGAATAGGTCGTCGGCCAGGCGCGAGGCCCGCGCCTGGGTCACGTCGCCTCGCGTCCGGGCCCGGGCCACGATGCCGGTGATCGCCCGCCGCACTTCGGCCTCCGAGAGGTCGCGCTCGAGCCGGTCCACCTCGCCCAGCAGCGTCGCGCAGGTGCGCTCGAGATTCTCCGGCGTGGTCGAGGCCCCCAGATGGACCGCCCCTCCCCGGCTGGGCTGATCGCTCCAGGCCCCGACCCAGTAGACCAGCCCCTGCTTTTCGCGCACCTCGGTGAACAACCGGCCGCTCATGCCCCCGTCGAGCACGCCCAGGGTCACCTGCTCGACCGGAAAGTCCGGGTCCGTGGCCGCGGCCCCGGGGAAGCACATGATCACATGGGTCTGCTCGGCATCCTTGGGGTAATGCTCGTATCCCGGGCGGAGGTCGAGCGTGAAGCCCGGACGCGCACCTTTAGCGGCCGGGTCGTCGCCGGCAAAACCCTCGAACGCCCGTTCCAGCACGTCCGCGGCCGAGGAGGCCTCCACCGCCCCGGCCACGGCCGCCAGCATCCGCGGGGCGGTAAAGCATCTGCGCCAGTGATCGACCAGATGTTCACGGCGTATGCCCGCGAGGGTATCGATCTCGCCAAGCACGTGGCGGTTCAGCGGGGGGGCGTACGCGCGGCGGTGCAGCAGCTTGCGGGCCAGCTCGCCGGGGTCGTCGGCCAGCGCATCCAGGGCCTGCCGGGTCAGCTCCACGGCCACCCGGCAGGCGTCCTCGGGGAACGCCGGCGTGCGGATCATCTCGGCGTGCAGTTCGACGAGGCGCCCGAAGTGCTCCGGCAGGCACAGCCCCGCGAACCTCATCAGCTCCCGTCCGGGATGGGTCCAATGGGCGGCGCCGATGGCGTCGAAGGCGTCGTTGAGCCCGCGCCCGTTGTACCGGGCGGTGCCCTTGCTGATGGCCTCGTCCAGCACGTGGCACAGCCCCAGCCGTGCGGGCGGTTCGAACGCAAAACCGGCGTAGATCCGGATGTCCAGCGCGACCAGCGGCCGGCGGGGCATGGGCAGCACCGCCAGCTCCAGGCCGCAGTCGAGGCGACGATGATCGATGATCTCACGCATGGTTCTGCGCAGCCGGAGCCGCCGCGAGCCCGGTTCCGCCGGCCGCGCCGCCGTCCGGCGGCACGGTCAGGTCAGAGGCTCTCCCAGCAGCGGCATCAGCTCGGCGAGCTTGTCCTCCATCATGGCGGGGGTGGCGGCCTCCAGATTCAGCCGCAGGATCGGCTCGGTGTTGGAGGACCGCACGTTGAACCACCAGTCGTCGTACTCCACGGTGAGGCCGTCGAGGCGGTCGATCCGGGCGTCGCCGTAGCGTCGGGCCAGCCGTTTGAGAGCGGCGGCGTGGTCGTCGTTGCGGAAGTTGCGTTCGCCGGAGCGGGCGTAGCGTCGCAGCGGGGCGACCAGCTCCGCCAAGGGCTTGCCCGAGGAGGTCACCAGGCCCGCGACTTCCGCGAAGGCGATCATCGCCGAGTCGGCGTAGAAGTGATCGCGGAAGTAGTAGTGCCCGCTGAGCTCGCCGCCGAACACCGCCTTCGAGTCGGCCATGGCCTTCTTGATGAAGGCGTGGCCGCAGCGTTCGCGGCGCGGGATGCCGCCGGCCTGGCGGATCTCCTCGGCTACCAGGCGCGAACAGCGGACGTCATAGACCACCACCGATCCGGGGGCCTCGGCCAGGAAGCGCCGGGCCAGCAGGGCGGTCAACACGTCGCCGTCGATCACCCGCCCCTCGTGGTCCAGGAAGACGCAACGGTCGGCGTCGCCGTCGAAACAGACGCCGAAGTCCGCCCGTGAGCGGCCCATGCGGTCGATCAGCTGGCTCAGATTCGCCCGGACCAGCGGATCGGGGTCGTGGATGAAATCGCCGTTGTGCTCGAAGTTCAGCCGCACGATGTCCAGCCAGTCCACGTCGCCGAAGACGATCGGGAACCACCGCCCGGCCATGCCGTTGGAGGCGTCCACCACCACCCGCAGCGGCCGACGGGAGCCCCGCCCGCCCTCCGGCGGCCTCAGAAAGCCGAGCACGTGGGCCTTATAGGCGGCGCTGAGGTCCTGTTCCCGCAGCCCGCTGAGCTGCCCGCCGACATGCCGCTGGGTGTTGCGGGCGATGCGGCTGATCTTGGTCAGGCCGGTGTCGGAACTGACCGGCCGGCCCTTGAGGCCGCAGAACTTGAAGCCGTTGTAACGCGCGGGGTTGTGGCTGGCGGTGACCTGGACCCCGCCGCAGCAGGTGATCTGATTGACCGCGAAGGCCAGCTGCGGCGTGTCGATCAGGCCGATGTCGACGACCGGCGAGCCGCCGGTCCGCAGGCCCTCGATCAGCGCCGCGCACAGCTCGGGGCTGCTCTTGCGCATGTCCCGCCCGACGACCACGGTGGACTTCTCCGCTAGGCTGCGGTCGTAGCCGCGCAGGACGGAGCGGAGGAACTGGGCGGTGGCATGCCCGATCCGCCAGGCGACGTCCGCGTTCAGTTCCTCCGGATAAAGCCCGCGCACGTCGTAGGCCCGGAACACCTCCTCGATGCGATCGACGCGGGCCGCGGCGGGCTCGGCCGTCGCCGCAGCGGGAGCGGTCACGGGCACCGGCGCCACCACCCGGGCCGCGGGCCCCGGGCCGGTCTCGCCGGGCCCCGACGCCCCGGCCTGCTCGTCGTCGTTGAAGCGGCACCCCTTGCACTTGGGGAAGTTCACGCGTCGCCGCCCCCGGCAGACGGCGTCGGAAATGCGGATGCGCTCCTCGCCGGGACAGTAGCGGTGATACTCGGATTCCTGCTGCACGTCGCACACCGGGGGAAAGACGATCCTGTTTTCGTCGGAGCGATACATTCTAGCAGAAAGCCCCGGGCGGACCAGTCCCGGCGCGGGTCCCGCCCGCGGCGGTCCTTCCCGCCGGGCGGAGGCCGAGCCGGCTTGACGGTCGCGCACCGGTGCGGTTACCGTGCGACCCGGCGAATCGAGATCCGAGTTCCGCTTCAAGGCGAGGAAGAGACATGAAAAACACAGTCGGCGTCCTGCTGTCGGCGACCGTGCTGCTGGCGGCCTCCCCGGGCCTGGGACAGTACGCCGCGTCCTGGGAATCGCTCGACCGCCGGCCGATTCCGGCCTGGTTCGACGAGGCCAAGTTCGGCATCTTCATCCACTGGGGGGTCTACGCCGTGCCCTCCTGGGCGCCCAAGGATCAGTACGCCGAATGGTACTGGCACTGGATCGAGCAGCCCGACCACCCCTGCCGAAGGTTCCACGAGACCACGTACGGCCCGAAGTTCCGCTACCAGGACTTCGCCCCGATGTTCAAGGCCGAACTCTTCGATCCGGCCGCCTGGGCGACGCTGTTCAAACGCGCCGGAGCCCGCTATGTCGCCCTGACCAGCAAGCACCACGAGGGTTTCTGCCTGTGGCCCAGCCCCGACAGCTGGAACTGGAACAGCGTCGATATCGGCCCGCACCGGGATCTCTGCGGCGAACTGGCCGAGGCGGTCCGGGCCGCCGGCCTGAAGATGGGCTTCTACTATTCGCTCTACGAGTGGTACAACCCCGTGTACCGGTCCGACGTCGACCGCTACGTGGCCGAGCACATGCTGCCCCAGCTCAAGGACCTCGTGGTCCGCTACCGGCCCGCTCTGATCTTCGCCGACGGCGAGTGGGAACACCCCTCGTCCACCTGGCGCAGCGAGGAGTTCCTGGCCTGGCTGTTCAACGAGTCGCCGTGCCGCGAGGAGGTCGTGGTCAACGACCGCTGGGGAAAGGAGACCCGCACCCGGCACGGCGGCTACTACACCACCGAGTACGGCAAGTACGCCCAGGGCGAGGTCGGCGCCCGGCACAAGTGGGAGGAAAGCCGGGGAATAGGCAGTTCCTACGGCTATAACCGCAACGAGAGCCGCGACGACTACGCCCGCGCCGACGACATCGTCTGGCTGCTGGTCGATACCGTCAGCCGCGGCGGCAACCTCCTGCTCAACGTCGGCCCGACCGCCGACGGACGCATTCCGGAGATCCAGCAGGAACGCCTCCTGCAGATCGGGGAGTGGCTGGCCGTCAACGGCGAGGCCATCTACGCCACCAGCCCGTGGCGCGAGGCCGCCGAGGGCGACGACATCCGCTACACCACCCGGGGGGATGCCGTCTACGCCATCGTCCGAAATCCGCCGGAGTCGGCCCTGGAGCTCAGAACGCCCCAGCCGTCAGGCACTCTCTCGGTCAGCATGCTCGGGCGACAGGGGCTGCTTTCGGCCACCCGAGCGGAGGACGGGCTGCGGATCGAGATGCCGGCGGGATGTCCGCCGACCCCCGGAGGCGTCCGGATCGCGGTCCTGAAACTCGGCGGTGTGCAATAGGTTTTTCCAGCGGCAGCGTCAGCGGTAGGGGCTGCCGCGGCCTCGGGCCGGTGGCCAGAGGTTCCGGGCCCGGCCACGGAGGCGTTCAGTCACCGGGCCGGGACGCCCCCGACTCGCCTTCCCGCCAGGGCGCAGGGCGGTCGATGTGCTCGGCGCGCGGCGCGACCTTGCGGTACCCCAGAAACCGGATGACTTCGAAGACTTCACTCCAGGTGGGAAAAGGCCGTTTGTTGGCCCGCTTGTAGTCGTCGATCGCCAGGACGAACTCCAGGAGCTCGTCCGACATCTCCCCTTCCTCGGCCACACGGCGGGTGTCGCTGCGACGCCGCCCGGGACCACGCCGCCGCTCCAGGCCGGTGCGCCGATCCACGGAAGATCGACGCTCGCCCTGCCGTCGCTCCAGTCCGCCGCATTCCTCCGGCGATTCAGACATCGCTGTCTCCTTGCACCGGCCGTCTGACGTACAAGCCGTCCGTCCGGCCATCGTGCGCCCTGCAGCCCCCGAGCCGCTGGAACACACGCGTGCTCGGACCGCCATGCCCTGCGGGTGCCCGCAGTCGGCCGGCCCCGGGGAACTCCGCGAAGACGCCCGCACATCCGCGCCGGCGGCGCGACCCGGACCGGCAGTCCTCAATCCTCGTCCTCTTCCTCCTCGTCGTCGTCCAGTTCGTCGAACTCGTCGTCATCGACGTCGTCGAGGTCTTCGTCGTCCTCGTCGTCGAAGTAATCGAAGTCGTCCTCGTCCTCGTCCTCGTCCTCTTCCTCCTCCTCGTCCTCTTCTTCCTCGTCGTCGTCGCGGGCGCCAAGCACCGGCTCAAGCGCCTCGTGCCGCGAAACCAGGGCGAGGAAACGCTGCCGTTCCTCCTCGGCTTGGTCAAGAATCGAGATCATGAGGTTTACCTCCGAGCCGGGCCGCACGCCCCGCATCAGGCCGCTCTCGAGCAACAACCGGCCACTCTCCAACATCCGCACGCTCTCCATCCCTCAGAACACATAGCCTGTGATCGGCCGGGGAATGCCGGATCAACAAGTCCGCGGAAAGTTTATATCCCATTCGCAGGCCGTCAAGCCCCGGCGAAAGATTCGTAAGTCTTTTCCACACAAGAGAATTACGGCGATGGGACGGGATTTCCGGCCGGAGCCCGTGGTCCCGGGGAATGACTCCGGGTGGCGCCCGCCCCTCCAGCCCCACTCCCCGGCGGTCAGTCCGACGCTGCAGTCCGGGTCGCGACCGCCGCGCGCGGTCGCACCGTGATCGCGACCCCGTTTGACAACTTTCCGCCGTCGCTCGTCGACTCCCAGGTCCACAGGCCGGCAAGGCGTCCGGCTTCCAGGATCTCCCTCACGCTGCCGCAGGCCTCAGGCGCCGGCCACGGCGCATTCCCAATACCCGCCAGCGACAATCGTATGCCGCTGCTCTTTCCCAGCCGTTCGGCCAGATGCCGCCAGTCCTCAACAGATCGGTCAATCACGACCTGTCTCTCCAGCGGATCATCCGCTCCCGCGCCATCGACCGGCCCGCCGCCGCTGGTGCCGGACAGACCTTTGTTCGGCGGGGTCGCCGAACCGGTCCGCGGTCGGGCGTACAACACGCCGTCGAAGACGTCCACCGCGCATCCCAACCGGTCCTGCAGTGCGTGGATCAGGCCGTCCAGATCGGTCGCAGCCGACTCCAGGCTGATCATCGGCGAGTCCGCCAGCACCGCCGGATGCACCACCAGGTCGATGCCGAAGGCCGCGGACACATCCCGGGCCACGCGCGTAATCGGCGTGTCCGTCCAGACCAGATCCGCCCGTCGCAGTCGTGCCCGTCGAACACGCTCGGCGGACGCTTGACCGCCCTCGGGCGAAACACCCGATCCCCCGGCATGCCAGACCCGCCCAAGCCGCTCCGGCACGGTTACCAGGAGCGTCTCCTCGACGAAAACCGCCTCCAGCCCCGCGGCCCGCGCCACCCAGCGCAGGGCCTCCTGGCCGGTCAGGTGCACCGCTGCGATCCGGACCGGCCTGTCCAGGGCTTCCGAAGGAACGGCAGGATCCAGCAGATACGCGACCCCTAGCCTCGAGCAGAGGTCCGTGAGGGCCTGCCTCAGGGGAACCGCACGCAGGTCCAGCGGGCAGGGCTCATCCTGGCTCGCGGGGGCGCAAGCCGTCAGGGCGGTCCAGCAGGCCGCCAGGATCACCGGCCGGGCCGCGGCAGTCATGGCCGGACTCCACGGCCGGCGGTGTTGCATCCCGGCGCCGGCCCGCGGTTCAAGGCGTTCAGCCGGCCGGTCAATTCCCTCGCCGAAGCCAGCCCGTGGCGCCGCAGGTAGTCCTCCATGCCCTCCAGGACACGGACCGGCACGCCGGGATCCACGAACAGCACCGTTCCGATTCCCACGGCCGTCGCCCCGGCGAGCATGAAGGCCACCGCGTCCTGCCAGTCCGTGATCCCCCCCATGCCGATCAGCGGCACGCCGGCCGGACCCGCCACCTCCCGGTAAACCCGGTGCAGCATGTGCAGGGCCAGCGGCCTGATCGCCGGGCCGCTGAGCCCGCCGGTGACGTTAGCCAGCACCGGCCGGCACTTCTCCACGTCGATCGCCATCCCGACGAAGGTGTTCACCAGCGACAGCGCATCGGCGCCGGCGTCGATCGCGGCCCGGGCCGTGGCGGTGATGTCGGTGACGTTCGGCGAGAGCTTGACCACCAGGACCGACCTTCGCACCACTTCGCGCACCTTCCGCACCAGGTTGCCCAGGGCCGCCGGGTCGCTGCCGAACACCAGCCCGTCCGCCACGTTCGGGCAGCTGACGTTGAGCTCCAGGCCGGCCACCGCCTCGAGCGGATCCAGCCGCGCGCAGACCGCCAGATAGTCCTCGATGCAGTGCCCGGCGACATTGACGATCGCCGGGACCCCGAGTCCGGCCAGCACCGGCAGTTTCTCGGTCACGAAGCGCTCGAGCCCGACGTTGGCCAGGCCGATGGCGTTCAACATGCCCGCCGGGGTCTCCACGATGCGGGGCGGAGGGTTCCCTTTGCGCTCCTCAAGGGTCACGCTCTTGGTGGTGAACGCCCCCAGGGCCGACAGGTCGGCGAAGGGCGCGTACTCGTCGCCGTATCCGCAGGTGCCCGAG
Organism: uncultured Phycisphaerae bacterium; assembly: GCA_938005315.1. Lineage (GTDB taxonomy): Bacteria > Planctomycetota > Phycisphaerae > UBA1845 > PWPN01 > CALLOB01. The sequence continues at coordinate 8,297 of CALLOB010000111.1, read as the reverse complement.
AGGGTGATCACCGGGTTGCGCAGCGTGAGCCGGCCGATCGAGACGCTCATGTCCGGGCGGGGAATCAACGGTCTGCTCCTTGTCCGCAAGCATCGAAGATCGTCCCGGGGGTGTCAAGCCGTCCGCCGGCAGCGATTCGCCCGGCCGCTGCTGGCGGGCGGAGGGCTTTCGGTTATCATCCGGCGGCCAAGAGGAAGGAGCAGCCGTGGAACTCGACCTCCAGCGATTCTACAACATCAACCGCCGGGTGCTGATGTGGATCGCCTTCTTCGGCATCCTGTACCTCTTGCGCGACTTCTTCGCGGTCATGTTCCTGACATTCATTTTCGGGTTCGTGATGCGCAAGATCGCCGGCTTCATCGCCGCGACCACGCGCGTGCCGTACTGGAGTGCGGTCATCGTGCCCTACCTGGTGGTGCTCACGCTGATCGTGCTGCTGATCACCGTGGCTTTGCCCCGGGTGATGGAGGAGGGGGTGCAGTTCTCCCGCAGCGTGCCGGCGCTGCTCCGCACCGTTGCCGGCGAAATCGCCTCGGCGGCCGATCGCTACGGCATGGCCCCGGCGCTGGCCAATTACCTCCACGGCCCCGAGTCCACCCCATTGCCCGAGGCGCCGGCTCCGCGCGCCTCAGCCGACGCCCCTGGTGCCGGAGAGGACGCCCCGGGCGATGCTGCCGTTCGGGCCATCGACCTGGACCTGCTGACCCGCCGCCTCCAGGAGATGCTCTTCCGGTTCCTGCCCGCCGGCGAAGGCGAGGAGATCGACCGCCAGTCCCTGCCCGATCTGCTGATCCGCTGGGTCCAGCAGGTCGTCGGCGGCAGTCTGCAGTTCCTTCTGGCGGTGCTGTTGTCGTTCCTGATCGTGCTGGACTATGACCGCCTCACCCGCGAGCTCGAACAGTGGCGACAGAGCCCCGTCGGCCGTTTCTTCCAGGAGGCCGCGGCCAGCGTGGTGGAGTTCTCTGCCGTGGTGGGCACCGCCTTCCAGTGCCAGCTGCTCATCGCTCTGCTCAACGCCGTCATCACCTGCGCGGGCCTGTTTCTGCTGGGCATTCAGCCGCTGTTCCTGCTGACCACCATCGTTTTTCTGTTCGGGATGATCCCGGTGCTGGGCGTGTTCATTTCCTCGGTGCCGATCCTGCTGATCTCCTTCAACGCCCACGGGCTCAAGCACGCCCTGATGACCCTGGGAATGATCATCATCGTGCACCTGCTGGAAGCCTACGTCTTCAACCCGCGGATCTACGCCGCCCGCTTCCACCTCAACCCGGTGATTGTGCTGATCATCCTGCTGGTCGCCCACGAGACCTTCGGCGTCTGGGGCATGCTCCTGGGCATCCCGGTGACCCATTACGTGCTCAACATCGCCCAGGTGCCCGAGATGCCGCGCCGGCGGCTTGGCCGGCTGAACCGCCTCCGAAAGCAGGGCGCCCGCGAGCCGAAGCCGGACGAGGCGTGAACCGACGGGCGGGCCCGCCCCGCCGCGGGCAGGGCTCGCGCGAAAGCGACCGGGGACGATGCGCAAAAGCCGTGAGGGCCGTCGTTTCCGTCGAAAGAGCAGCGGATTCATGTCGGTTCCGTGAACGATTCGGACGCCGCGCGGATGCCGCTTTTCCCTTCATCACCGTCGACGAACGGGAATTTGCCCGCACCGCGGGGCAAGGCGCGCACCGAGAAGAGCTCATTCGCTTTCACGTCCTCTGCCCGGTCCGATGACCGCGGTGCGCGCCCATCCGGAGCCGGCGGGCTCAGGCCAGGCCGGTGATGGCGACCACGGCCGCCTGCAGCGCGACCTGCAGCACGCAGCTCTCGCCTTCGGTCAGGCTGTGGGCGGCGGTCTTGAGCTCGGTGCCGTCCTTGCGCACGCCGATCTTCATGTAAAAGCCATCCTCGCCGGTGGAACGCACGAAGGCCAGGCTCGCGTCGCCGCGCGGGCTGCGGTGAAACAGCCCGGCGAACTTCCCATCGTCGCGTCTGGGTCCGGCGCCGGGCTTGCGGCCGGTCAGCACGGCCAGCAGTTCGCCGAGATCCGGCAGCCCCAGCTTGAGGGTCAGCCCATTTTCCCAGTCAAAGCGGGCGTGTTCGCCATCGGAGGGAATCTGGGCGGCCACCTTCAGGAACACCGCCTCCTTCTCGGGAACGAAGCTCCAGGTCGAGGCCGCCCCCTGCCCGTTGGGGCGCGGCTTGTAGAACTTCAGCTCGCGGAAACGGTTCTGTGTCTGAGGGATTGGCTGCGGTTCGTCGAACACAGGTCACCTCCCGGATTCTCTCAGCCGGCAGCACCCGGCAGGCCACCGGCAGCCTGAAAAGCTTCTGCCTCCGGAGCCCGAAATAATCCTAACAGAAACCAAACTTGATGTCAACCCCGGTGTGCCTGGAGATTCCGTGGTTTTCTGCAGCGCGGAGGACGTCCGGTACGGCCGCCGGCGCCGATCCTCATGGCGGCCGGAGGCGACTGGCGGTGTTCGACAGCGGTCGGCCGGGGGCCTACATTGAGCCCCGACCGCGTTGCCGGGGATCCTGGGGCTGGCCGGCTGTCGCCGCAACGATGGCCGGCAGGGCCGCACCGGCGGGCAAGGCGACACCGCCGTGGCGCCGTGGCCCGAGCCCGTCGGGTCGGGGCGTCCCCGGGAAGCGGGCGTCCTGCGAGTCAATCAGTGGAGGCGCCGGTCATGACCAGAACGCTGATCTCGGCCGCGGCCATGGCCGCATGCGGGTGGTTGTCCGCCGCGACGGCCGCGGAGCCGTGGGTGGTCTATGACGGCGCGACCGGTCCGGGGCGAGGGAAGCACATCGTGCTGGTCTCGGGTGACGAGGAGTATCGCTCGGAGGAGGCCCTGCCGCAACTCGGTCTGATCCTGGCGCGGCACCACGGGTTCCGCTGCACGGTGCTGTTCGCGGTCGATCCGGCCGACGGCACCATCAACCCGGTGGTCCGCGACAACATTCCGGGCCTGGAGGCCCTCACCGGGGCCGACCTGATGATCATCGCAACGCGTTTTCGCGACCTGCCCGACGAGCAGATGGGGCACGTGGACGCCTATGTGGCTTCCGGCCGGACGATCATCGGCATGCGGACCGCCACGCACGCTTTCAACATTCCCAGGGGCCGGACTTACGCCCGCTACAGCTTCGACAGCAGCGAGGAGGGCTGGGAGGGCGGATTCGGCCGGCGGGTTCTCGGCGAGACCTGGATCAGCCATCACGGCGACCACGGCCGGGAGAGCTCGCGCGGGGTGATCGACCCCAAGGCCGCCGATCATCCCGTCGTGCGTGGTTGCGAGGACATCTGGGGGCCGACCGACGTCTACACCGTCCGGCTCCGGCTGCCGGGGGACAGCCGCGTGCTGGTGCTGGGGCAGGTGCTTGAAGGCATGAAGCCGGGCGACCCTCCGGTCGGCGGGGCCAGAAACGACCCGATGATGCCCGTGGCTTGGACCAGGACGTATCCGGGGCCGCCGGGGCGGTCCGGGCGGGTCTTCACCACCACGATGGGCGCCGCGACGGATCTGGAAAGCGAAGGCCTGCGTCGCCTGCTGGTCAACGCCGCCTACTGGTGCCTGGGCATGGAAGACGCCATACCGCGCCGCGCCTGCGTGGACATCGTCGGAGAATACCGGCCTTCGCCGTTCGGCTTCGCGGGCCACCGCAAGGGCGTCAAACCCGCGCAACTGGCCGCGGCCGCAGCTTCCGGGCCTGCGGGCGAGAGCCGCTGAACGCCGCGTTCCGGTTTCCGTCCCGTGGAGGGACGCGCTTCGTCGCGTCCCCACCGTTTGCCGGGTCGTTTTCGGATCTGCGGCCCCGACGGAGCGGGGCCCTCCCGGCGGATCCATGGTTTTCGGAGGGACGCGCTCCGTCGCGTCCCCAATTGGGCGTTCTGTCGCCCGGCTTGGACACAGCGAAGGCCTCCAACGTGCCTTGTGGGCCGGGGAGACTCCGCCGGTTCGCGGGGCGATGGATGGCCGCCCGACGCGTCACCGGTTCCATCCCGACGCATTCGACCGGATCACACGGCAGGCGGAGGCGTACCGGTCGTCGCGGCGGGTTGTCGGGGGCGGTAGAATCCGGTCATGGGTATCGAGGCGCGGGGCTTGACCGTGGTTCGGATCGGGCGGACGGTCCTGCGCGACGTCGATCTAAAAATCGACGACGGCGAGCGGGTCTGCATCATCGGCCCCAACGGCGCGGGCAAATCCACGCTGATGGCCGCCCTGTTGGGGCTGCTGCCGGCCGAACGGGGGGAAGTTCGGCTGGACGGCGCGCCGCTGGACCGGCTGGGGCGGCGCGAGGTCGGCCGGCGGGTGGCGTACATGCCGCAGGTGCACGAGGGCCACCTGGGGTTCACCGTCCGCGAGGTGGTTCAGTCGGGTCGTTACGCCCACGTGCATCCGCTGGCGGGCCTGGACAGGGCGGATCGGGAGGCTGTCGATCGCGCGGTCGAGGCCTGTCGCCTGGGGAACCTGCTGGACCGGCCGGTGGGCACGCTTTCCGGCGGCGAACGCCAGAAGGTCTGGCTGGCCGCCGCCCTGGCCCAGGACACGCCGGCGATGTTCCTGGACGAACCCACCGCGGCCCTGGATCCGCGGCACCAGGCCGACCTGATCGGCATCATGCGCCGTTACGCCGCCGCAGGTCGCACGCTGGTGGTGGTCTGCCACGACCTGAACCTTCCGCCGGCCATCGGGGGGCGGGTGGTGGCCTTGCGGGACGGGGCGGTCGTATTCGACGCCGCCGTGGAGCAGCTGTTCGATCCGGCCGTGCTGGGGGCGCTGTACGAGACGACCTTCGTGCTCCACCACGGCCCGGACGGGCGGCGGTCGGTGCATCTGGACGTGTGAGGAAACCATGCTCCCGGGCCGCACGCTCGTCTACCCGCTCCTGGTGGTCGCCTGCCTGGCGGCCGCGGCGGCATCGCTGGGCGTGGGCAGTTGCGGCGAGTCGATTCTGATCCGCTGGGGCGATCCCGGCAGCCTGCAGACCTTCACCCGGCTGACGCTGCCACGGCTGGTCATGGGGATGGTGGTCGGCGCGACCCTGTCGGTGGCCGGGACGATGTTCCAGGCGCTGTTTCGCAATCCGCTGGCCTGCCCGTACACGCTGGGCGTCTCCAGCGGCGCCTCGCTGGGGGCCTGCGTGGCGATTCTGGTTTTCGGCGGGGGGTTGTGGCACGGCTGGCCGGTGGTCGGTCCGGCGGCGCTGGTCGGAGCCCTGGCTTGCATGGTGACGGTCTACACGATCGCCCGGCTGCGGTCCGGCTGCACCACCGGCACGCTGCTGCTGGCGGGCATCAGCATCGGCTTCGTGTGCTCGGCGGTGATCGTGCTGCTGCTGTTCCTGGCCCGCACGCACAACCTGCGGCAGGCGCTGATGTGGATGATGGGCTCGCTGGACGACGTCGTGGGCTTCGACGGCGTGCTGGAGTCGCTGATCATGGTCGTCCCCGCGGCCGGCGTGGCGGCCTGGCTGCACCGCGACCTGGACCTGCTGATGATGGGCGAGACGGTTGCGGCCGGGCGCGGGGTCAACGTGGTCGCCGCCCGACGACTGATCTACTTCGCGGCCTCGCTCATGACCGCCGGCGTGGTCGCCCGGTGCGGACCGATCGGTTTTGTCGGCCTGATCGTGCCGCACGCCATGCGTGTCCTGGTCGGCGCCGCTCACCATCGGCTGATGCCGGCCTGTGCCCTGGCCGGGGCCACCTTTCTGCCGCTGTGCGACCTGCTGGCCCGCAACGCGATGTGGTGGCTGCGGCAGGAATCGCGGGAACTGCCCGTGGGGGTGCTGACCAGCCTGATCGGGGGCTCGTTTTTCCTCTACCTGCTGTTGACCCGTCGGGGCGACCGCCCGATGTTATAAGCATCCGGACCGCCGCGCCGACGGCGGGTGCGTCGAGTCCGGTGCGGCCGGTCGTTCCCGCCCGCCGGCATGATGGAGCCTCCAGGGCCATCGGCTACAATGGACGGTCGCGACGGCCACGGGGCGAGGTTCCCGGAAAGCTCTGGCATGGGTACGCGGGCCGCGCCGGGGACGACAAGGAGAGTCGGGATGTTCCACCGGGGGTCGCATGGAGGCGCCGGCAGAACCGCGGTCGGCTGTCGTATCGCACTGGCGGGGGCGTGCCTGGTGCTGAGCGGCTGCAGGGGCCCGGGGGGTCCGGCCTACGAGCAGTCGTACATGAGTCCGCCCGCGCGGGAGGTGGAGCGCCCCCGACCGGGGCCGGCGCGCTACACGCCCCTGGCCGGACGCTCCGAAGAGGTTGAACTCGGCCGGTCCGTCCAGGGCCGCCCGATCTCCTGCCAGGTCTTCGGCCAGGGCCCCGAGACCATCCTGATCATGGCCGGCATCCACGGCAGCGAGCCTGCGGGCACGTCGCTGGTGCGCGAGCTGGCCGGATACCTGGTGCGGCACCCGGAGCTTCTGGATGGTCGGCGGATCATTCTCCTGCCGGAGGCCAATCCTGACGGGCTGGTCGCCGGGCGGCGCTTCAACGTCCGGGGGGTCGATCTGAACCGCAACTTTCCGGCCTCGAACTTCGCGGCGGTTTCGCGCCACGGCCCCCGGCCGCTGTCGGAGCCGGAGAGCCGCCTTCTGGACAGCCTGCTGGAGCAGCACCGCCCGACCCGCATCGTGAGCCTGCACCAGCCGCTGAACTGCATCGACTGGGACGGCCCGGCCGACCGGCTCGCGGCGGCCATGGCCGCGGACTGCGACCTGCCGCTGCGCAAACTCGGTGCCCAGCCCGGATCGCTGGGTTCCTACGCCGGCAACATGCTGGGCATACCGATTGTCACCGTGGAGCTGCCGGGCTCGGCCAGCCGGCTCAGCCCCGCGGAGTTGTGGGCGCGCTACGGCCGGATGCTCCTGGCGGCCGTTGTCTTCGACGAGCGGGAGAACGCCGCGAAGCCCGCCCTGCGCGGGCTGCCCCCCGCCGGCCTGCTCCCGGCGCAGGCCCGCTGAGGCCCGACCGATGCCCCGCGCGTGCAGCGGCCCCGCGCGTCCAGGCCGGAACGTTCATGTCCCTGCGCCCCCTGACCGGCGCCCGTAACTCAGGCCGGCGTCGCACCGCGCGATGCACCACCTGTTCCGGGGAAGGCAGCGTGGGGTCAGCGGCCGCAGGTCGGGGCCGGGGCCAATCCGGCTCCGGTGAGGCATTGCCGGAAAAGGGCCACATCCCCCTCGTCCACGTCGTCGTCCAGGTCCAGGCAGGCCGCCTGGCACTCGGGCAGCGTCTGGGGGATGTACGGGCCGGTCAGACAGACCTGCAGCCCCCCGTAGTCCTCCATGTCCACGTCGCCGTCGCCGTCCAGGTCGCCCGGCACGGTGACGGTGAACCGGGCAGTGCAGGCGGGGCCGAAAAGCCCGGTGGCGTCGTAGCTGAACGCGGCGTAGTGATAGATGCCGGCCGCCGGCGCCATGTGGTCCAGGACGCTCAGCCCGTTGGGCAGCCCGGCCACATTCCCGGCCGGCAGGCCGTCGCCGGGCGAGGCCGGATAGCCCTGTGCCGAGTACCGCACGACCGTGCCCCGGAAGTCCACATCCGTCGGATTCCGCCAGCTCAGTCGCAACCGCAGCCCCATGTTCGTTCCGGCCAGGTCGCGGACCGCCCCCGGGGGGTTGCCCGGGAAGGGGGCCGCCGGAAAGTTGTCGCGGTAGTGCTCGCCGGCCGGCTTGAGCGTGTAATCGTAGCGCCACATGCCGAAATAGTAGCCGTAGCTGTCGTTGGGATCGTTGCTGTAGGCTCTCTCGTCGAAGGTCGTCCACTGGATGCCGCCGGCGATGTTGTGGGCGGCGAAGGCCGCCAGGTGGCTGGCGTAGACATTGAGCTGGTAGGCCTCGGTGTAGTCCCAGATGGTGTAGCCGTCGCGATAGCAGGGCGTCGGATGGCTCGGCCAGCCGAACTCCTCGACCAGGATGGGCTTCTGATGGGCGCCCATGTAGCCCTTGACGTCGGTGATCTGCTGGTTGATGTTGGGCCAGTAGGAGTGGAAGATGGCGATGTCGATGAAATGGATGACATCGTCGACGTTCTGCCACCAGCGGATGCCGGCCGACACCGGGTGGTTGCTGTCCAGCTGACGCACCTTGTTGCACATCCGCTGCAGCCAGCTGACGATCCTGGCCTTGTTGGGCGAGGCGTCCCAGTTGTCCATCCACGTGCCCAGGTTGGCCGGGTGGTCCGGCTCGTTCTTGACGTCCCACATGAAGACGTAGGGGTTGTTCCGCAGGCGGTTGACGATCGCGGTCAGGTAGAGGTAATGGTCGGCCTCCTTGCTCGTGCCGGCCGCCGGGAAGGACGT
>CALLOB010000110.1 GCA_938005315.1 uncultured Phycisphaerae bacterium | reverse complement strand
CCCAGGCCCCCGCCGGCGGCCCGGGAGGCCTTCGCGGGCTTTGTGCAGGCGCTGCGCGACTGCTGTGCCGGGGCCGGGTCCGAGGTGGTACCGGCACCGGCCGACGGCGACGACGATGACCGTCCCCCGCCGGGACAGCTTCCGGTGGCCACCCAGGTCGAGATCCTGCGGAGGTTCTACGACCCGATCCTCCAGGAGACGTACGAGAATCCGGCCGTACGGATGCGGGACATCGAGCAGCTCCAGCAGATCGCCGCCGGCTACCGCTCGCGAGGCCGGTTCATCACCGACCTGACGCTCGATCCGCCGACGTCCACCGCCGACCTGGCCGCCGACCCGTTTCTGGAGGAGGACTGGCTGGTGCTCAGCACGATCCACTCGGCCAAGGGGTGCGAGTGGGACGTGGTGCACATCATTCATGCGGCCGACGGCATGATCCCCTCGGACATGGCCGTGGAGGACGAGGCCGGGGTCGAGGAGGAGCGCCGACTGCTCTATGTCGCGATGACCCGGGCGAAGGATTTTCTCTATCTCTACTTTCCGCTGCGCTACTATCACCGCAAGGCGGCATTCGGCGACGCCCACAGCTACGCCCAGGTAAGCCGCTTCATCACGCCGGAGGTCATGAAGTGCCTGGAGGTCCGAAGCGCGCCGGTCGGGCGGGAGCCGCGCGACCGCGGCTGGCGGGCGAACCCGGGGGCCTCGCATCGACTGCGCAACGATCTGCGGCGGCTGTTCAACGACTGAGGGCCCGCCGGGTTGCCGGAACGCCGGCGGCATGGCCTGGGACGACCGTCGCCGACGGTTGTTCATGGTCGAGCGGGGCCCGGGCGAAGGCGCGACCAGCGCCGCCGTGGTTCACGTCTGGTCGGCTGCCCTCTCCGCCCCGGCCGGCGGCTGAAGACCTGCCCTCCCGCCGCCGGCGAGGCCCGAACCCCGGCCCCGTCGGCGTCGCCGCGCCTGCACGCGCAGAGTTCCTGCATCCTGCCGGCCTGCCGCAGCCGAGGCCTCCCGGCGCGGATTGGCCGGGGCCGGAAACTGTGCTAATATGCCTCGCCCGTGCCCGGGGAAGGGTCCGGCCGTCGGAGTCGCGGCCGGCCGCCGGCGGATACGCCGGGCCGCATCTTCAGGGCACGGTTTCCCGGAGCGCGGATCGGAGCCGCCCCGGCAGGGTGTGGACATGGCGACCAGGACCGGCGACCAGATTCGACGCGAGTTCATCGCCTTCTTCGAGGGCAAGGGCCACACGGCGGTGCCCTCGGCGCCGGTGGTGCCGGTGGACGACCCCACGCTGATGTTCACCAACGCGGGGATGAATCAGTTCAAGGACGTGTTCCTGGGGACCGGCTCGCGGCCCTACCGCCGGGCGGTGGACACGCAGAAGTGCATCCGGGTGTCCGGCAAGCACAACGACCTGGAGGAGGTCGGCCGCGACACTTACCACCACACCTTCTTCGAGATGCTGGGCAACTGGTCGTTCGGCGACTACTTCAAGCGCGAGGCCATCGCCTGGGCCTGGGAGCTGCTCACCGGCGTGTGGGGACTGCCCAGGGACCGGCTCTACGCGACGGTGTTCGGCGGAGACGAGCATGACGGACTGGAGCCCGACGACGAGGCCGCCCGGCTCTGGACCGAGATCACCGACATCGACCCCGGGCACGTGCGGCGCTTCGGCCGCAAGGACAACTTCTGGGAGATGGGCGCCACCGGCCCGTGCGGCCCGTGCAGCGAGATCCACATTGATCTCACCGCCGACGGCTCGGGCGGCCGGCTGGTCAACGCCGGCGACCCGCGGGTGATGGAGATCTGGAACCTGGTCTTCATCCAGTTCAACCGCGACGAGTCCGGCAGGCTCTCGCCGCTGCCGGCCCGCCACGTGGACACCGGCATGGGCTTCGAGCGGATCGTGGCCGTGCTCCAGGGCAAGAGCAGCAACTATGACACCGACGTCTTCGCTCCGCTGATGCGGCGGATTGGCGAGATCACCGGGCTGACCTACGGCGGGCGGCTGGGGGCGGGCGCGGACGTGGACAACGCCTTCCGGGTGGTGGCCGATCACGCCCGGATGCTGACCTTCTCGATCGCCGACGGGGCCCGCCCCAGCAACGAGGGTCGCGGCTACGTGCTGCGCCGGCTGCTGCGGCGGGCGGCCCGCTTCGGGCGGCAGTGCCTCGGGCAGCGCGAGCCGTTCATCCACCGGCTGGTGCCGACCATCGTCGAAACGATGGGGCACGTCTTTGGGGAGCTGACCGCCCGCGCCGACGAGGTCGCCGAGCTGATCCGGCAGGAGGAGGAGAGCTTTGGACGCACGCTGGACCGCGGCATCGCCTTGTTCGAGCAGGCCGCGGCCGGCGGAGGAGCGATTTCCGCCGAAGACGCCTTCAAGCTCTACGACACCTTCGGTTTCCCCATCGATCTGACCGTGCAGATGGCCGCCGAACGCGGCCGGACGGTCGATGAGGCCGGCTTCGAGCGGCTGATGGACGCGGCCCGCGAGAAGGCCCGGGCTTCGGCGCGGCAGCACGCCGCGGTGGCCATCGACGGGACTCTTCCGGCAACCGATGACCGTCCCAAGTACGACGGCCGGACGGCTCAGGGCCGTATCGCCGGCTGGGTGATCCGCAACAGCCTGGTCGCCGCCGGCGGGCTGACCCCCGACGACGGCGAGGCCGCGCTGATCCTGGACCGCACCTGCTTCTATGCTGAACAGGGCGGCCAGGTCGGCGACGCCGGCACGATCTCCACCGACAGCGGCGTCTTCGAGGTGGCGACGACCCAGAAGCTGGGCGACGGCATCCTGCATGTCGGCCGCGTGACTTCCGGCCGCATCGAGGCCGGCCAGCAGGCCCGCCTGGAGGTCGATGCCCGCCGCGAGCTGACCCGCAAGAACCACACCGCCACGCATCTGTGCCACTGGGCCCTGCGGACGGTGCTGGGCGAGCATGTCAAGCAGCACGGTTCGATGGTCGATCACGAACGGCTGCGCTTCGACTTCGACCACAACGCCCCGGTCTCGCCCGAACAGCTGGCCGAGGTCGAGCGGCTGGTCAACGAGCAGATCTGCGCCGACCTGCCGGTGGTCACGCGGGAACTGCCGCTGGAGGAAGCCCGTCAGCTGCCCGGCGTGCGGGCCTTTTTCGGGGAAAAATACGGCGACGTGGTCCGGGTGGTGTCGATCGGGCCGGAGGGCTTCTCGGCGGAGTTCTGCGGCGGCACGCACCTGTCGCGGACCGGCGAGGCGGGGTTCTTCAAGATCCTCGGCGAGGAAGGCATCGCCAAGGGCGTGCGGCGCATCACCGCCGCGACCGGCCCCGCGGCGGTTCAGGCCGTCCAGCAGCTCGAGCGGTCGGCCCGTCAGGCCGCCGGTCTGCTCAACGCGGCCGTGGAGCAGCTTCCGGCCCGGGTCGCCGGCCTTCAGGAGGAGATCCGCAAGCTCCGCCGCCAGCTCGCCAGGGGAGCGTCGTCGGACGCCCGGGAAGCCCGGCAGAAGCTGCTGGACGAGGCCGAAAAGGTCGCCGGACACGCCATCATCGTCGGCGAGCTGCCGGAGGTGCCCGTCGAGCAGGTCCGCGAGGCCGCCGACTGGCTGCGGTCGCAGGCCGGCTCGGCGGCGGTCTGCCTGGCGGTGGCGGTCGAGGGGAAACCTCAGCTGGTCGCGGCCATGACCGCGGACCTGGTGGCCAGGGGTCTCAAGGCCGGCGACCTGATCAGGCACATCGTGCCGGCCATCGAAGGCCGGGGCGGCGGCAAGCCGGATCTGGCCCAGGCCGGGGGAGCGAGGGTCGAGGGGATTCCCGACGCGCTGGCTTCGGCCCGCGCCTGGATCCGCGAACGTCTCGCGGCCGACTGAACACGGAGGAAAAAAACCATGCGGAACCGGACACGAGGACTCTCACCGCGCGCCGGTCGCGCGCCGGCGTGGCTGACGACGGTCTTCTGCGCCTCGGCCTGCCTGGCGGCTCCGCCCCGCGAGGGTGAGCCGATGGATCTGGCCGAGTTCGGCCGGACGACGCGCCAGGATGGAGCCGTGCAGGTGGAATGGGACACGCTGCGCGAGGTCCGCGAGGTGCGCGTCACCGGCGTGGACGCCGCGACCGCCGCCGGCCTGAGCCTGCAGTGGTGGGGCAGCGTCTGGCCGGCCAACGGCACCGGAGGCTGGATGCGGCTGGACGACCCGTGGAACGGCAAGTGGGTCGCGGTGCCCGGGGCGGCGACGGTGGAGGCCGACGGCACCGCCGTCTTCCGCATGCCCCCGTTGAGCAAAGAGGAGTGGGACAAGGCCCTGGAGGACAAGGAATATCCCGGCGAGCGGGCGCCGTCTTATCGCCGCACGCTCAAGGTGCGGCTGGCGGCCGCGTCGGGGGCGGTGCCCGTCGGCGCCGGGTTGGCGGTGCACGGTGATACCGTCTGGCGGCAGGGCCGGTTCGACATCGAGTGTCGCGCCTCGGCCGACGGCCGGTCGGCCGGCCGTGTGGAGGTGATCAACGGACGGCTGCTGGCGGTCGAGCCGCTGCCGCACGCACAGCGGACGGTCGTCGAGGGCTGCGCGTGGAAGGCCGACCTCCCGGCCGGAGGCACGGCGGGTGTGCGGATCACGCTGGCTTACGGCGACCATCGGGACCCGAACTCCAACGATCTCACCCGGGTCACCGTTCGCCTGGGCCAGGAGCCGGATGCCACGGGCTTCTCCTTCGTGCCGCAGGACGTGATGGCCGTGGACGCGATGCGGCTGCCGAGTCTGGGGGCGCTGGTCAGCGAATCCCGGCGCGGGCGGACCATGGCCAACGATCCGGGCCCGGGGCCGGAGTACTGGAACCGGCCGGTGCGGCTGCGGCTCACCGAGCGTCCGGAGATGACCCGTGAGACGGCCATGAAAGGCATTCTCCGGCTGGATCCGCCGCAGTGGGTGCCGCTGGGCGTGCCGTCCGCTCGGCAGGAGTTCTTCATCAGTCCGGGCGGCGACTGGTCCATCTGGGGCATGAGTCTGCACACCAAGCGGGGCCGGGACTTCGAGCGGCTCGTGTTCCGCAAGGCCTTCGACAACCGCCTGGCCGACAAGTTCTTCGCCCTGCTGGACACGCGCGAGGAGCCGGCCTTCGACGGGAAGGACCGCCAGGGGCTGCAGCGCGGGCTTCAGGAAGGCTGGCTGCCGCTGATCCGCGTGCAGTGGCAGACCGGTCCGATGCGCTACGAGCACGACCTGGGGACGACGGTGCTCACCGGTGATTACGCCGACGACGTCGCCCGGCGCGGCGACGAGACCGTCGCCCTGCTGACGCGGCTGACGGTGACCAACACCTCCGGTCAGAAGGCGCGGGCCTGGGTGAACCTGCGTTTCTCGCATCCCGAGCCGCTGGCGATCGAGCCGGACGGCCTGATCGCGATCCGCAGCCGCGACCCGGGCAGGGTGCCGGCGGGACTGACGGCGCTGCGGGGCATCATCTCGATGGAACGACCGGCCGGGGGCGGCGCCGCCGGCTGGGAGCTGCGACCGGGAAACGACCCGGAGTGCTCCGAGATCCTGACATACAGCGCCGAGCTGGGCCCGGGCGAAAGCCGGGTGATCCACTTCAAGGCCCCGTTCGTGGATCTGCTGGAGGCCGATGAGCTTCAGCGGCTGCAGGCGGCCCGGTTCGACGAGGAAATGCCGCGGATCCTGGCCTACTGGAAGCGGCGGCTGGACCAGGGCATGCTCCTGGAGGTGCCGGACCCGGCGGTCAACCACTTCTATCGGGCCAACCTGTGGCACAACCTCATCACCACCGACCGCGACCCGGAGACCGGGCTGTACAACCAGGGCGTGGGGACGGTGCGCTACGCGGTGTTCGCCAACGAGACGGTGATGATCGCCCGCTCGATGGACATGCGCGGCGAGCACGTCGAGGCCGAGCGGTTCATCGAGCCGATGATCCGCTACCAGGGGCACGAGGCCCTGACCGGCCGCTTTTCGACCAGCCAGGACGCTTTCCACAGCGCCGGAGAGTACACCCACGGCGAGTACGCGATGAACCACGGCTTCGTGCTCTGGGGCATCGCCGACCACTATCTGATGACCCGTGACGAAGCCTACCTTCGCCGCGTCGCCCCCGCCCTGGTGCGGGGCTGCGACTTCCTGATCCGCGAACGGGCCTCGACCATGGGCCCGCCAAACGAGCCGCGCCGGCCGGAGCACGGCCTGGCCCCGGCCTGCTCGCTGGAGGACGTGATCGAGTTCCAGTACTGGCTGGCCACCAACGCCTACTTCCACCTGGGCATGAAGCGTGCCGCTGCGGCCCTGGCCGCGATCGGGCACCCCGAGGCACCGCGCCTGACCGCCGAGGCGGAGGCCTTTCGCCGGGACGTCGAGATCGCCACGCGCGAGGCCGCCACCCGGGCCGCGGCGGTGCGGCTCCGCGACGGCCACTTCATTCCCTACGTCCCCTCGCGGGTGCATCACTGGCGTCACCTGACCGAGGGCTGGATCCGCGAGGCCCTGTACCCGGCCCTGCACCTGGCGACCGCCGAGGTGGTGGCCCCGGACGACCCGCTGATCACCTGGATGCTGGACGAGCTGGAAGACAACATCTATTTCTCATGGCAGTCCGGCTACAACATCGAGGATTACGAGCGCACCTGGTTCGAGCGCGGCGGCATCACCCTGCAGCCCTGCCTGGTGGATTCGCCGACCATCTACATGGCCCGCGAGGAGATCCCCGCGGCACTGCGGGCCTTCTGGAACACCTATGCCCTGAGCATCTTCCCGGACGTGCAGTGCTTCGCGGAGTGGGCCCGCAGGCAGGGCGATCCCGGCGGGCCGCTGTACAAGACCTCGGACGAGTCGCGGTTCGTCATGTGGCTGCGCGAGCTGCTGGTCCGCGAGGACGGCGACACGCTGTGGTACGGGCGGGCCACGCCCCAGGAGTGGCTCCAGGACGGCAAGGTCATCCGCGTGGAACGGGCGGTGACGATGTTCGGCCCGACCGACCTGACGCTGCGCTCGCAGATCGACAGCGGCTGGATCACCGCCACCATCCGGCCGCCGGACCGCAACCCGCCGGCCGAGGTCCGGCTGCGCCTGCGCCACCCGCACGGCCGCAGTCCGGCCCGGGTCTTCGTCAACGGAGCGCAGCTGCCGGCCGGGCGGATCAGCGGCCAGGACATCGACCTGACGCCGGAGTCGCGAGGCAGGGGCCGGGTGCTGGAGGTCCGCGTCGCCTACGACCCGCGTTGAGCGACGGCGGAACGGCGCGAGGACGCGGCGGCGATCTGGCCGGAACATCCGGGCGGGCGTTGCGGGACTCAGACCGGGCGGGAGAGCTCCTCCCACAGCGCGCGGTAGAAACGAAGGAAACGCAGCGTATCCTCGGGCTCGCGCGACTTGAGGGCCTGGGCCTCGATCATCGTCCAGCGGTCGTAACCGGATTCGTTCAGCAGGGCGAACAGTTCGCGCCAGGGGTAGGAGCTCACCAGCTCGTTGATGTGCACGTTCAGGATCCACCTGCGCAGCAGCTCGAAGGCCTCGCGCACCGACCCGCCCTGCACGTCCGTGGGATTGGAGTTCCAGGTGACGCCGACCGCCGGATGCGCGGCGATCTCCATGATCCGACGCATCCGCGGCGGCTCCTGAGTCTGCCGGCCGTGGACCTCGCAGACGATCTCCACCCCGGCCGGCCCGGCGGCCTCGCCGAGCGCCCGCAACGACTCGCCGATCTGCGCTAGGGTCCGCGATTCCTCGACCCCTTCGGGCAGGCCGTTGGGGCGTACCTTGACCTGACGGGCCCCCAGGTCCGCGGCCAGGTCGATGAACGCCCGCGCCAGGTCGATGTTGCGGGCCACCTCCGCCTTGTCCGGCGAATGGAACTCGCAGGCCGAGCCCAGCCCCAGCAGGACCACGCCGGCGCCTTCGAACCGCTTGCGGATCTCCCGCCGCCGCTCGGCGGCCAGCGATGGCTCGACGCCGTGCTTGTGCGTGCTGCGCAGCTCCAGGGCCCCCAGGCCGATCTCCCGGCAGCCGTCGATCAGCGCCCCCAGCTCCCAGTCGAACACCAGGTTGTAGGTCACCAGCCCCAGCCGGTAGCGCCGGGGGGCCGACAGCGGAGCATCCTGGACGGCGCTGTCCTCGGCGACGGAAGCCCTGCCGGCGGGCCCGCCCAGTGTCGCGGCCACGGCCGCGGCGGCGGAATGTCCCAGGAGGTCGCGTCGCCTGATGTCGTGTTTCATCGGTCCGGCTCGAGAAGAGTGCGGATTCGCGGGCCGCGCGGCTCGCGGCGCCGGATTATAACCCGGCCGTCGGCCGCCCCCAACCGCCGGCGCGGCGCATCGACAAGCCATCCGCGGAGCCCGCGACCCGCCGCTCACGCGCCCGCCGGGGAGCCGGCGATCTCGAGCTGCTTCATGCTGCAGCAGTTGCCGCCCTTGTCGATGGAGAGATTGAGCTGGTACCGCGCCGCCTGGATCAACTGGCCGGCGTGGATCCCGCCGTCGGCACACGGCGCCAGCACGGTGCCGAGACTGACCGCCGCCCGGTAGCTGCGGTCCTCGACGGCGATCTCGGCCACTTCGACCGCCCTGCGGAGCTTGACGCAGAAATGGGCTGCGGTAAGCCGGTCGAGGTTCTGGAACACGATCGCGAATCCGTCCGCGCCGTAGTGAGCCAGGAAGTCGTCGGCGCGCAGGTTCTCGGCCAGCGTCAGTCCGACGCCGCGAAGCACCGCGTCGGCGACTTCGCGCCCATGGGTGCGGGCGATGTCGTCCAGCCGGTCGATGCGCGCCAGGGCCAGGCCGATCATGTGCGGTCGGCGGCCCGCCGGGTTGAGAATCTCGGTGAGCCTGCGGCCCAGCGCGACGGCCCCCGGCAGGCCGGTCAGCTTGTTCTGGTCCGCCGGCGCGCAGGCCGACGGAGGCGGCTTGGGGGCCGGCTCGCGGGTCTTGAGCCGTCGGGCGATGCTGACCTCGCCCAGCATCCTGGCCGCCTCGGCCTGCAGGGCGGCCGGGTCCACGTCGGGCTTGCGGCCCTGTTCCAGGATCGCCGATTGTTCGAGCCAGGCCGTGCGGAGCGCCTGCCACTGCCGGTCGTTGACCGCGACGATCTGGGCCCCGGACGGCCGGGTCTGCGAACCTTGCGGCTCCCTGGCGACCAGCGTGGCCGCCAGGTCGGCCGCCGCGTTGACGATCCGGGCCAGTGGACGCTCCTCGGGCCCGAGGTTGGGGTGGGCGGGGTTGGACTGGTAGCGGACCAGGCTGATCAGCGTCGGCGGCAGTCCCCATTCGCACATCAGCTCCGCGGCCACCAGCTGGGCATTGGTCCCGAAATGTCGGGTCTCCAGGCTCGCGGTCTCGGCCAGGATCCCTCCGGCCTGCTGGAGGATCTCGTCGTAGCGCTCCGGCACGGTCGCGGCCAGCAGCAGCTTGCCCACGCCGCCCAGCAGCCCGGCGACGCAGGCCAACTCCGCGGCCGCAGTGCCCAGGGGCGCTGCCAGCTCCCGGGCGGCCAGGGCCCGGGCCAGTGAGTGGTTCCAGAACAGATCGTGGTCGAACCTCGGACAGCGGGCCTGGTCTTGGGGCGTGGCCAGCGTGAAGCTGAGCATCGTCAGCCGGGTGGAGCGCATCCCCAGCCGGAAAACAGCTTCACGAAGGCCGACGGCCTGGCGGGCGACCGCGAGCATGGCCGAGTTGGCGTAGCGCAGGACGCGCATGGCTATCACCGGGTCGGCTCCGATCGCCCGGACCAGTTGCCCGATGGGCATGTCGTCCAGCCGCGCCAGGCGGAGGAACTCCATGGCCGCGCCCGGGGAGGTGGGCAGCCTCTGGACCCGACGGACCTGTCGCCACACGTTCAGATCTGCGGCCATGCGCTCCGCTCGAAAGAGAATCGCGACTCCGCGTCCCGCGCCGGCAGGCGGCCCGGCCGCCGCCGCGGGACGGCGGGATGACGTCGCTCACCTGCAGCTGAGAATCGAGGCCACCTCGGCGTCGCACGCCAGGTAGGCTCCCAGACTTCGTACCACCTCGTCGAAGGAGACCACCTGGGCCAGGGCCAGCACCTCCGCCAGCACCACTGACGCACGCAGGTCCTGAACGTTGATCAGCGTGTCGACCTGGCTGCGGGTCAGATAACCCATCGCCACGGCGATCTCCCCGAAACGCTCCTCGCTGACTTTCTGACGATCGAGGATCTCGTCGATCTCGGGCGCCGCAAGCAGGCCGTGACCGACGGCGATCATGCCGATGGGCTCCCGCATGAGGCGAGCCTTGCCGGCCAGTTCGGCGGCGGTCTGCGCATCCACAAGCTTCTTTTCCACAAGGAACTCGATGAAGGTCTGGGGCATGGGCGCATACCTCCTGCCGGCGCGGTCGGGCGCCGCCGGTGGCCGGATAATCGTTGGGTTCATCGGCCGAACAGCCGGGAGACATAAGCGCCCCCCGCCGTAACCGGCGGTTGTGGCGAAGCCCCGGTCGACCCGGCGGCCGGTGTGCTGCGCACGACCCCATCGCTCGTCCGATAAGCATCCAGGGGAGGCGGTACCGCTTCGAATGCGCGACAGCCCGGGTATTTGCTCACCTGCCCGCAGATGCGGGGTTGGCAGGCCAGGTCGTTTTCCCGCCGGTCGACACGGGCAAACGGGCATGGGCCGTTCAGGACCGGCGCCCTGGAGGGCCCCGCTCCGTCGGGGCCGCACGCCCGGAAGGCCGGTTGGTAGGCGAATCAAGACCTCGACAAAGCCCGGAATCCCCGGACGCGACGGAGCGCGTCCCTCC
>CALLOB010000109.1 GCA_938005315.1 uncultured Phycisphaerae bacterium | reverse complement strand
CCCCCCGGCCCGACCGTCACGCGGGCCCGTCGCAGGCAGCGCGGGCAGCGCCCCTCGTAGGCCGTGCCGCCCGGGTTCCGGTAGATGCGGGTGTAGACGCCGCAGCACTCGAAATGCATGCCGATCCAGCGTCGGGAGCCGCCCGCGCCGGGCTGGTCCCCGGAGTCGCCGTCCTCCAGCCCGGCCACGTCCAGGATGTAGGGAGGATCGTCGGACATCCCTGAGGTCATCGGCAGACCGGCCGCGAGGAGTTGAAAACCGCCCATACCCGCGGGTTATCGGAGTGCGACAGGCGCCCGCTGCCGATCCCCGCGCCGCCCCCGGCGACACCCGCACGCCGGCGTTTCGGCGACGGTCCTCAGGCGGCCTGATCAGGCGAGAAGTGCAGGACGTTGTTGCGGTGCTGCCCCGCCCGGGCGATCAGCAGATCCATGCGGTCCAGCAAACGCTGGGCTTCCTTGCGGTCGGTGATGGCGGCGATGTTCACCCGGGCGGTCGTGCAGGCCGCCCGCGCCGAGGCCAAGGCCAGGATCGCGGCCACCTGCAGGTCGCTGTAGAGCAGCGCGTTCACCTTGGTCTTGAGTTCATCGAGGCGCGCGGCCACCGCCCCGGCGAGAACGACGTTCTCCATGGGCACCGCCGTTGCGGCCCGCAGCGCCTCCTCCGTGACCGCCGGGTCGCCGGCCCGCCGGGCGGCTTCGAGCCGCCGGTAAGCCCGGATGTCCTCGGCCAGCAGCCGCTGGAACTCCTCCTGGGCCCGGACGAGTTCCCGCCTGGCTTCCTGCAGAACCACTTCGTGGACGCTGAACCGCTCCTTGCCGACGGTATACTCGATGACCATCCTGGCCAGCGAGGCGGCCATCGCCCCGACCGCCGCGGCCGTGCTCCCGCCGCCGGGCGCGGGGGTTTTGGCCGCAATGTCCGCCAGGAAGTCCTTGAACGGCAGCGACAGGTAGTCCTTCTCGTCAGGCATCACGGCACCTCGCGCATCAGCCCCCCGGGCGGTCACGACCCGACGGCCGGGGCCTCGTCCCGGTCCACCGCCTCCGGCCGGATGCCGATTTCGACCCTGTCGGGTTCGGGTGTGACCACCGCGATCACCGGCGCGGTGAAATACTTTTCGGCCACCCGCCGGCAGTCCTCCACCGTCACCCGCCGCACGGCCTCGGCCATGCGATCCCGGTAGTCGGCGCCCAGTCCGTAGAGCTCGTCCAGCGCCGCCTGCATCGCCCGGTCTGCGTTGGTCTGGCGGCTCATCAGCTCGGTGGTGACGATGATGCCCTTGGCCCGCTCCAGTTCCTCCGCGGTGATCCGGCCGGCCCGGGCCCTGTCGATCTGCCCGGCGATGATCCGGTAGACCTCGCCGACCTTTTCGGGCTGGCAGGCCGCGTAGATCTGGAAATAACCCGGGAAGAGCCCCGGCGTGTTGGCTGCGTGGACCTCGTAGACCAGATCGGCCTGCCCCCCGCGCAGCGCCTCGTGCAGCCAGCCGGCCGGGTAGCGGTAGCCGCTCATCACCGTGTCCAGCACGGCCATGGCCTCGGTGTCGGCGGTCTCGGTGAAGCGCATCCCGCGGAACGCCACCCCCACGCCGGCGGTGCGCCGCTGGGGCGACTTGGCCTTGATCCGCAGCACCGGACCGGCCGGCGGCTTCTCCGGCGGCACCTCCGGCAGGCCCTCGGCCTCCGCCGGCAACCCGCTGAACAGCCGCCGGGCCAGAGCCTCGGCCTGGTCGGCATCCACGTCCCCGAAAATCGCCAGCACCGTCGCCGGACCGGTCGCCGAGCGGCGGTAAACGCGGGCCACGTCGTCGGCGGCAGCCGCCTTCACCACCTCCGCCGTGCCGGTCGGATTCAGCCGGTAGGGACTGAGCGCAAAAAGGTGGCGGCGGTTGTAGGCCAGCAGCTCGCTGCGCCAGGTCTCGTCGATCTGGGCGATCTGATCCAGCAGGCGGGGCCGGAAGACCTCGAGCTCCTCGGGCGGGAAGGTCGGCCTGCAGACCACGTCTGCGAAAACCTCCATCGCCTCGGCGAAATCCTCCTTGAGCACCTCGGCTTGACAGAAAATCGTGTTGTTGCCGGCCGCGGCGGAGATCCGCCCGCCACGGGCGTCGAAAAAGCGGGCGATGTCCCGGGCCGAACGCCCGCCGGCGCCGCGGGTCAGCAGCATCGCGGCCAGCTGGCTCAGGCCGTTGGTCTTCTCATCCTCCAAGGCCACCCCGCCCAGCGAGAAGCTCTGCATCGACACCAGCGGGGTGGTCGTGTCGCGGCGGATCAGTACCCGCAACCCGTTGTCCAGCACGACTCTGCGGAGCGGCTCGGCCCGGGCGGCTTCCCGGCCGCCGGAAGGCGCCGGGCGGGCGTCCTCCGGCAGGATCAGCACCGTGGCCAGACGCTCGGGGAGCAGGTATCGCCGGGCCGCCTCCCGGACCTCTTCGGCCGTCACGCGGGCGATCTTCTCCACGTAGGCGGCGCTGAAATGCGCGTCTCCGGTCGACAGGAAGTCCCGGGCCATCATGTCGGCCACGCTGCCGACGGTCTGCGAGGCGAACACGTGCTCGGCGGCCTTCTGCTTCTGGGCCTGCCTGAGCTCCTCGGGCGAGACCTTCTCCTCCTGGAGAATGCGGATCTGCTCGAGAATCGCGTCCCGGGCCGCCTCGACCTTCTCAGGCGCCAGCCGCGCCGACACGTTGAACACGCCGCGGCCCCAGGCCGGCGTCCAGCTGTAGCTGTCGATCTCGAAGACCAGACCGGCGTCGCGGATGGTTCGCGCCAGCCGGGCGCTGTCGCCCTCGGTGAGGATGAAGCTCAGCAGGTCCAGGGCGTACAGGTCCGGGTGCGTCAGCGGGATCGAGGGCCAGGCCAGGGCCAGCATCGCGGCCTGCACCTTCATCACCCGCACCGCCTGCCGCGGAGTGGTCATCTCCGGCTCGTCCGGCAGCACGACCACCGGCACGCGTCGCCGCTGGAAACCGGCGAACCGGGACCGGACCATGTCCATCGCCGCGTCCAGCTCGATGTCGCCGACGATGCAGACCACGATGTTGTCCGGCACGTACATCCGGTGATAGTAGCCGACGATGTCCTCCTGGCGCAGCGACTGCACGATCGGTTTGTGCCCGATGATCGGGTAGCGGGCCGGATGCTCCAGGTACATCGTCTCCATGGTCATGTAGAGCAGCTGGCGGTCCGGGTCGTCCTCGTCGCGCTCCAGCTCGCGCTGCACCACGCCCCACTCGCGGTCGAACGCCTCGCGCGGAAACGTCGGATGCGTGATCCAGTCGCCCAGCAGATCGACCGCCCGGGCGAGGTGCTCGACGCCGGTGTCGATGTAGTAGCAGGTGACGTCGTAGGAGGTATAGGCGTTGGTGTTGCCGCCGATCTCGTCCAGGATCCGCCGCGAGTCCTCCTCGCTACGGGTGGCCGTCGCCCCGCCGTGCAGCAGGTGCTCGAAGAGGTGGCTCATGCCCGCACCGGCGTACTCCTGCTCGAACACGCTTCCGGTCCGGCAATACATCCGCACCGTGGCCACCGGCGCCGTCCGATGAACCTTCAGGATCACCGTCAGCCCGTTGGACAGCACGCTCACGCACTCATCCGGGCGGTCGACCAGCCGGCGCGTTTCGACCAGCGGCGCCGGTCCCGACGCCGTCATGGACTCCTGCGATCCGCTCACCGCTGGCCCTCCCGCGACCGCCGCCGCCATCATCAGCCAGGCCGACGCTTTCATGCCAGCGGCTCCCGCGACCCGTCCGGGCTGTCCGGCTCCGGGGCCCCGCCCGGATCCAGCGACTGCAGCGTCCTCTGCAGCTCCTGCTTGAGGTGCCGCACCTTCAGCAAGCTCTTGACCCGCGTGATCAGCTCCACGCGGTTCACCGGCTTGGTCAGAAACTCGTCCGTGCCGCATTCCACCGCCCGCTCGTGGTCGCCCACCTCGTTCAGCGCCGTCACCATCACGATCTGGATGTCCCGCGTCCGGGGATTGCTCTTGAGCTGCCGGCACACCTCGAAGCCCGACATCTTGGGCATCATGATGTCCAGGAGGATCAGGTCCGGACGCAACTCGGAAACCTTCTGCAGGGCCTCCAGCCCGTTGGAGGCCGGAATCACCGTGACGCCCTCGACGTCTTCCATGTAGGCGCACAAAAGCTCGAGATTCTGCGGATTGTCGTCCACCACCAGCACCCGCGCCGGCGGATGGCCCATATCCTTGTCGCTCAAGATCGTCCTCCCCGTTCAAAACGCCCCTGGCCGCCCCGCAACCCAAGAAACACTGCGCAACCCCCGTCCTCAGGCCGCCAGGCCTCGCGAAGCCCGCCCGCCCCGGGCGGGGTCCCGACCAACGCTGTCACGCCCGCGCTGCCGGGCCGGCACCATCACAGCCGGCGCTGTGGCACCCGGCACCGTCGCGCCCCTGTGGCATCCGGCACCGTCGCACCCGGCGCCCCCTCTCACTTCCGACTTCTCACTTCCCGCCGGCCGTTCACCTCCCGCCGGATGTGGCGGCCGGCGCCCCCGCCGGCCGTTCACCCTGCAAGCCTGCCGGCTCACGCCAAGCGCCTCCGCCGGACCCATCCCCGCCGGCCGTTGCACGATCACTCCTGAGCCCGGACTTCTGACTTCCGGCATCCTGCTCTATATACGCCCTGACGCCGACGGTGTCGACGATCGCTACCCGCCCCCCCCGGACGACGCTCAAGGCAGCACCCGCCCCCCGCGATACGCCGCCCCGCCGGACCGCGATCGCCAGGCGAGGTCCAGAGTCCCCCCTCGGCCCGCCGGACGGAGCGACGCCTCCCCCGAGTTCTCCCGCCACCATGCGGCGAACGACGCCTGGGCTTCCGCCAGATCCTCGGGATTCAGCATGTCCACCGGCCGGCCGCCGATCTCAAGAATCAGCTCCTCATCCTTCAGCGACACCACCTCGATCGCGAAAACCTGCCCCGCGGACGCCCGGGCCTGCTCCAGCGCCTCCGGCCCGGCCACGCTGCCGGGCGCCTGCCCTGCGGGCCCCAGAATCAGGTCGCCGATCCGCAAACCCGCCCGCCGGGCCGCACTGCCCTCCTCGACCGCCGTCACCGCCGTCACCGCCAGCGGCGTTCCCGGCGCGATTTGCCCGCCCCAGGCCGGCGGTGCCGCAATCCGGACCACCTGCAGCTGGCAGCCCGCAAGACTCCGGTCCACCTCCACCTCGCCCGGCAGAGCGATCACCCGCGCCGGATCCTCCACCCGCAGACGCCGGACCCGTACACGCGAACCCGGCGGGCGACGCTTGATCTCGGCGGTGAACAGGCGGATCCGTTCCTCCGCCGGCCGCTCCCGGCCCGGCCGAAGGCCGCCCGATGGCGCCGAAGCGGCGGCGCCGGCCAGCACCTCGCGGATCGACCGGCCATCCAGACTCACCAGCATGTCCCCGGACCGCAGCCCCTGCCGCTCGGCCGGTTGCCCGGGAAGCACCTCCCGCACCACCACGCCCACGACCTCCCGCCCGGTCTGTGGGTCCGGCAGCCCGTCCTCGATCAGCGGCGCGAAACCCAGGAACCCCGCCCCCGAAGCCATCCACGCCCGGTAGTACAGATGCTCGATGATCTGACGCAGTGCCAGACGCGACTCGTGGTCGACCGGGCGCCGATGCAGTGCGCCGAGCGTCTCGACCTTCAGCCCGGCCATATCCAGCAGCCGGCGACGCGTGTCCTCCCGGACCGCCCAGTCCGGGTGCCCCAGCCGGACGATCAGCTCTTCCACCGCAACCGTCACCGGCTCGCCGGCGCCGGCCGGCCCGCTCTCGGCGCCCGGCCCGGCTGCCACGGGCGTCGAGACTCCGCCGAGGCCACTGGCGAGGAGCAACAGGACGATCTGCACGGCGGCCCGCCGCACCGCCGGCTTCAGGCCCCCACCAGGATCAGCAGCTGCTCGCCGTTGTGTTCCAGCCATCGCACCTTCCGACAGATCATCTGCAGAAACCGGAAGCCCTCCATGTGCCCGAAACTGCCGGTGGCCGCGATCGGCCGCACCGCCTCGGAGATCAGGGCCTCGATCATCAGCGACGGCAGCGCCCGCCACTGCGACTCGGCCACGGTCCGCTCCTGAAGGTAACCCTGCAGGAACCCGCGGAAACGCAGCGCGTCCAGCTCCGGGGGCCAGAGGCGCGGATCGAAGTCCCCCCCGATGATCGAGAACTGCAGGGCCCCGTTGGCCACGTCCATCACCGGCGGGCGGATGTGCAGCGAGTCGTAGTCGATCACCGCCCTCACCCGGCCGTCGGCAAAGAGCATGTTGCCCGGGTGCCAGTCCGAGTGCACCACCCTCTCCGGCCAGCCTCTGAAGCCGGCCTCCTCCACCCGCTCGGCCGCCGACTCGTAGGCCTCGTACAGCGACGCGACGGTGCCCAGCAGCTCCGATTCCCGGCCGACCACGCTGTCGTTGCGGCCGACGCTGGCCGGCACGGCGTTGAGACTCGCCCGCACCGCGTCGGACCCGTGGTAACCCTGGTGCGACGGCTCCCAGTCGCTGGTGAAGCCCTCCAGGATCGTGTGAAACCGCGCCAGCACCCGGCCGCTGTCCTGGGCCTCTTCCGGCGTGCGGGCGAACGGCCCGCCGGTCACGTACTCGAACAGCTCGTAGATCCGGTCGCGGAACACGACCATCGTGTCTTCGCCGCCGGCCGCCGGCATCAGCCGCGGGAGAGGAAATCCGTGCCGCGCCAGAAAATCCTGTACCGCGTGGGCGTAGGCCACCTTGAGCGGGTGATCCCGGCCGCGCACCCGGCGCTTGAGGAGAAACCGGCCGCGGTCCGAGGTCACCACCGCCTTGGGGGCCAGCCGGGATCCCTTCACCTGGGGGTCCACCGCCCGGATCGCCCCCAGATCGAAGCGTGCCAGCACCTCGGCCAGCTCCTGGGGCTCGAACTCGACGCGCGGGTGGGTGGACATCGGCTCGCTCATCCCTCGGCCTCGGCCGAAGACGCGCCGCCGGGGCCGGCTCAGTCCGCGTTGATCTGGTTGATCAGCATCCGCAGCCGACCCGGGCTCTTGCGGTCGAACGCCATCGTCAGCCGCGGCTTGTCCGGGAACTCGCCGCCCTCGCCCTCCAGCGGGCCGGGGTGCTGGACGATCCGTCCCTCGACCAGGATGTCCGAGAAGGTATCGTTCAGCCGCTCGACCGCCTCGTCGGTCAGCATCTCGTTGAGCCGCAGCACAAGCGTGCCTCGGACATAGCGCGACGAGTGATAGCGCCGGTAGAACCGCAGGATCTCCTGCACGGCTGCGTCGACGTCGTCGGTCAGCAGAAACAGGTGCATGTCCTCCGGGCTGATCATCCCCGTGCCCAGGAGCTCGGCCTTGACGTACGTCCGCCAGTGCTGCCAGTAGGTCCCGCCCGGCGAGTCGATCAGCACGATCGGCATCGGATCGGCCTTGCCGGTCTGGATCAGCGTCAGGGCCTCGAAACCTTCGTCATGCGTGCCGAACCCCCCCGGGAAGAGGGCGATGGCCGAGGCCTCCTTCATGAACATCAGCTTGCGGGTAAAGAAGTACTTGAAGTTCACCAGCTTGGGGTCGGAGGCGATGATCGTGTTGGTCCGCTGCTCGAACGGCAGCCGGATGGCCACGCCGAAACTGGCCTCCCGCCCCGCCCCGACATGCCCGGCGCGCATGATGCCGTCGCCGGCACCGGTGATCACCATCCACCGCTCCTGGCGCATCCGCCGTGCGAAGCGGTCCGCCTGGACGTAGTCCGGATGGTCCACCGGCGTGCGGCTGGACCCGAAAATGCTCACCTTGCGGATCCGCCGGTAGGGCGCGAAGACCTTGAATGCATAGCGCAGTTCCTTGAAGACCTTGCTGAGCAGCTTGAGGTCGCCCCGGCTCGCGCCGTCCCGGGCCAGGCGGCAGATCGTCACCATCATCTCGGCCAGCAGGTCGCGATTCTCGCCTCCGGCGTATTCCTCCAGAAAAGCGTCGATCGCCCGATCCCGGGCAGCCTGGGCGGCACTGACCTGCGGCTTGCGGTCCATGAACTCGGGCATCCCTTGCAAAAAACCGACCGAGGCACCACATCCCGGCTGTATTCACCATTGTAGCCGCCGGGGGCGACCTTAGTATATCCGCCACCCGGCGCCCCTTCACCGATGACCTCACCCGGCTGCGACCCTGCGGGCCGCTTCGAAGAAACGGTCGAACCAGTCCGCACCGAGGCGGTCGCTCACCGGATCGGCCGCGGCAGCCGCGAAGGCGCGGATATGCGCGGCGTCCAGCGCCGTGTTGGCCGCCAGCGAAGCGACGGTCAGGACGGCCAGCAGCACCGTCCCGCGACAGGCCAGGGACAACATGCCCGCCCATGCCCGCGCTGCCCCGAGCCGCCCGATGGCCAGCACCACTCCTCCGGCCAGCAGAGCCGCCCCACCCCAGCCGGACAGCAGGAATACCCATCGCAGCGCCCGAATGTCTCCGGGAACTCCCTCGCCGGCCGGCGCGCCGGCGGACGACACCGCCGCCGCCAGCAGACCCGCCGCCAAAGCCGCGACACAAGCAGCTTTGAGTCGTCGCCCCGGACCGGCCCCCACCCGCTCAGGCCACGGCAACAGGAGCGTACCCGCCGGCACCATGGCCGACGCTGTCACCGGCAGCAGCATCGCCGACCGCAGCGTCGGCAGCGACGCCAGCCATGAGAACGGCACGTCCCCCAGCCCCAGCCACGACACCGCCGCCGCCACCGGCAGGCAGGCCGCGCCCGCGGCCGTCCAGAGGAACCGCTCGCACCAACCGTCCACGACGCCCTCCCCCATGAGCACCGGCGCCCGCGCGGTCCAGAACCGCAGCGCCCAAAGCGCAGGCAACACCACCAGCCATACCGCCAGCGACATGCCGCACACCAGCGAACAGGCCAGGCTCCGGAGCACGCGATCCTGGGCCCGCTCGGCCAGAGCGTAATCGCCTGAGCGGGGGAGCAGGTTCAGCCGGTCACGTTTTGCGCCGGCGTGCCAGGCCGCGCGAAAGGCCGCCACCCGGGCCCGGGCCTCCGTCGCCGCGAGCCCTTCCAGGAAAACCGGCAACCGCTCGCAGGCCAGCAGCACCACCTCCGGCGTCGGCGAATCCCTCACCAGCTCCGTCAGCAGCCGGACCGCCGCCCGCCGGGCTTCATGTGCCGCCTCCGAATCACCGGCCGCCAAACGTCGATCCGCATATCCCGACAACCGGTCGCACAGTTCGCGCACCACCGGCCGGTGCGCCCGCCGCAACGGAGGAAACATCTCCGACGCCCAGTCGGCCAGCGGCCAGGCCTGCCGGACCGGCACGCCGCGGGCGATGTAGAGATCCGCCAGCCAGCGGCGCTCCTCCTGCAGGTAAAGCTTTGCCGGCCCGGCATCCCGGAGCCGATCCAGCAACGTCGCCGTCTCCGCGTCCGCCTCGGGTCGAGTCGCCGCGGCCCGCAGCCCGACCAGCAGGTCCAGCCAGGCATAAAGCCCGTTGCCCCGATCGACCGCCCGTTGCTCCGGCGGCACGGCCCGGCCCTCCAGCGCCGCCGCCACCGCCCGGCGAACTGCCGGAATGTGCGGCCGGGCAGGAATCTGGCGGTAAACGTCCTGGAACACCCGGCGATCGACCGGCTCGTCCCATCCCGACACGATCGTCCGGACCTGTCCGATCACCGTGCCGGACAGTGTTCCGGCGATGACGCACAACAGAGCCGTCAGACCGAGATATGCAGGATTCGCAGGGAAACGGCGGGACATCGCCCGCCCGCGAGATGCGTCCGCCGGCCGGAACGTCCGCCGCGGCGTCAAGGGACGACCTCGGCGATCAGTTCCACCTCGACCGGCGCGCCCAGCGGCAGCGCCGCGACGCCCACCGCCGAGCGGGCGTGCCGGCCGGCGTCGCCGAAAGCCGAAACTAGCAGGTCGCTGGCCCCGTTGGCCACCTGGGGCTGCTCCGTGTACCGCTCCCCGCTGCTGACGAAAACGGTGAGCTTGAGGATCCGCCGCACGCCGGACAGCCCGCCGGCCGCGGCCGCCAGGTGGGCCAGGGCGTTCAGCGCCGCCTGCCGCGCGGCCTCGGCGGCCTGGGCGGTGGTCAACTCCACGCCCGCCCGCCCGACGGCCGTCAGCCGGCCGTCCCGCAGCGGCAGCTGCCCACTGGTGAACACCAGCGTTCCGGCGCGGGTCCACGGCACGTACGACGCCACCGGCGCAGGCGCTTCCGGCAGCGTCAGCCCCAGCTCCCGCAGGCGATCCTCCGGCGTCGGCATCAGCGAACCTCCGCTCAAGGCCAACATGGCTCCCGACAGAAGGCTATGGCTCCTCGCCCGGCTCTTCCGGCGGCGGTTCGACTCCCGCGGCCGGCCCGCGTCCCAGATCGACCTCCCCGATCCGCACCGCGTCGATCCGCCGGCTGAACTCGTCGTCCTCCTCCTCCACTTCCTCATCCTCGAACAGCGGTTCGGCCGGTTCGAGCGCGGCCGCCGGCTCGGAGACCTCCTGACCCCATGCCGCTTCCTCCTTTTCGCCGCCGTCGTCCGGCTCCCAGATCTCCGTGATCGGCGTCGGATCGATCAGGTGCACCATGATGCCCCCCAGGGCCGTCTCCTGCTGCACGCGCACCCGCTGCTGGCGGATGAGCTCCAGCAGGGCCAGGAACAGCCCGATCATCTCGCCACGCGTGCGCCCCTCGAAGATCCGCTCGAAGGCCATCGCCGGACCGTCGCGCACCAGCCGGTCGAGGATGTCCACCGCGTGCAGCGCGATCGGCGTGTCGTCGTAGACGACGTCGTGCGTCACCGCCTGCCGGCCGACCGACGCCAGCAGCCGGTTGAACACCGCCAGCAGGTCCCAGATCTGCACCTCCTCGAGGTCCACCGAGGCCTCGCCACCCGGCAGATCCACCGGCGGGCGTCCGAAGCGCCGCGCATGCTCGTCCGCCCGCTGATGGAGGGCTGCCGCCGCCTCGCGGCAGGCCCGGTAGGCCAGCAGCTGCCGGACCAGGTCGGCGCGCGGGTCGATGAACACCTCGCCGGACTCCTCCGGCGGAGGTTTGGGCAGCAGCAGACGCGACTTGATCTCCATCAGCGTCGCCGCCAGCACCAGGAACTCGCCGACGGCGTCCGGATCGATCTCCTTGAGCATCTGCACGTGAGCCAGGTACTGCTCGAGGATGCGGGAGATGGGAATATCGTAGATGTCCACCTCGTCGCGGCGGATCAGGTACAGCAGCAGGTCCATCGGCCCGCTGTAGGTGTCCAGGTGGACGCGGTAGTCCTGCATCGCGACCATTGTAACCGCTCAGTCGAGCACGTTCACCAGGCCGCAGGCGGCACGGACCTCGCGCATCGTCTGGCGGGCGACCTCGCGGGCCCGGCGGCCTCCGTCGGCCAGCACCCGCTCGACCTCCTCGGGATGGCGGCTCAGCTCCTCGTAGCGCCGGCGAGCCTCGCCCAGCGTCTGCTCGTACAGCTCGAAAACCCGCTTCTTGGCCTCGCCGTAGCCGCAGCCGCCGCGGCGGTAGCGGTCCTCCCAGTCCGCGACCTCCTGCGGCTCGGCCATCAGCCGCAGCAGAGCCAGCACGTTGCACCGGGCCGGGTCCTTGGGCTCCTCGACCGGCGTGGAGTCGGTCACGATCGACATGATCCGCTTGCGGGCCTCCTTCAGCGGGCCGAACAGCTCGATCGCGTTGCCGTAGCTCTTGCTCATCTTGCGGCCGTCGATTCCCGGCACCACCGCCACCTCCGGCCGGATCAGCGGCTCGGGCCGCACCAGGATGTCCCCGTAGCGCAGGTTGAACTTGCCCTGGATGTCCTGGGTCATCTCGATGTGCTGCTTCTGGTCCTGGCCCACCGGCACCAGGTGCGACTTGTAGATGAGGATGTCCGCCGCCTGCAGCACCGGATAGGCGAAAAGTCCGTGGTTCGGCGAGAGCCCCTGGGCGACCTTGTCCTTGTAGGAGTGCCCCCGCTCCAGCAGCCCCAGCGGCGTCTGGCAGGAGAGGATCCACGCCAGCTCGCAGACCTCCGGCACGTCCGTCTGCCGGAAAAAGACCGTCCGCGCCGGGTCCAGGCCCAGGGCCAGGTAGCTCAAGGCCACCTCCAGCGTGTAGGCCTCGAGGTCCGCGCGCCGTTCCACGCTGGTCAGCGCGTGGTAGGTGGCGATGAAGTAGAAGCACTCGTGCCCGGCCTGCAGTTCCAGCTGCGGACGGATGGCCCCGAAGTAGTTGCCCAGGTGCAGCCTGCCTGACGGTTGAACTCCCGAAAGCACTCGCATCGCGCGCCTCACGCCGCCTTTCACATGTCGATGCCCGCCACCAGCCGGAAGACCAGCCGCACCGGCGGCCGGATCAGGCCTCCCAGCACATCCGCCCCGCCCAGGTGCCCGACCATCACCAGCCCCAGGATCGCCAGCGGCCCGTACGCCGCCAGGTCGCGCATCCGCTGCCGACCGCGCTCGCCCAGCAGCTGCGAGGCCACATGGAAGCCGTCCAGCGGAAACAGCGGCAGCAGGTTGAAGACCGCCAGCCCGACGTTGACCGTCACGCCGAAAAGGCAGGCCAGCCCCACCACCTGAACCAGCCGGGCCTCGGCCGGGGAGGCCTGGGCGTCCGAACCCCCCAGCCAGACCAGCATCAGCCGCAGGATCAGCGCCCACGCCACGGCCTGGGCCAGATTGCTGATCGGCCCGGCGATCGTCGAGACCAGGATGCCCATCCGGCGGTTCCGGAAGTTCAGGGGTTCGATCGGGACCGCCCGGGCCCAGCCGATCGGGGCGAAGACCAGGCACACCGTGCCCAGCGGGTCCAGGTGCCGCAGCGGGTTGAGGCTCAGCCGCCCCCGGTCCCGGGCCGTCGGATCGCCCATCAGCAGCGCGAAACGGGCATGACAATATTCGTGCACCGTCAGCGCCGCCAGCACCACGGGCAGACGAATCGCCAGGTTGATCGGATCCAGGGCTTCCGTCACGTCCCGCTCCGGCCCGCCGCCCTTCCCCGTCGGGTCGTGGTTATCCGGGGCGATCGGCGCGATGTCAAGCTGTCCCCGGCAACGACAGGCCGCAGGGGGTGCGTGACGGCTTGGGCCGGGCTGTTTGCGACCTTCGGAGGGACGCGCTCCGTCGCGTCCGCCTTCGGCTGCGCGGAGGACCGTCGGTTGCCCGCTGGCGGCCTTTTTCACGCCGGTTTTCGCGGCCCCGACGGAGCGGGGCCCTCCAGGTTTTCGCGGGCCCGACGGAGCGGGACCCTCCAGGGGGATGCGCCGCCACATCCCGGTTGGCGGCCCCTGGAGGGACGC
>CALLOB010000108.1 GCA_938005315.1 uncultured Phycisphaerae bacterium | reverse complement strand
GGGGAGCATGTAATGCAGCAGGCCGCCGACGTGCGCGACCGGGTCCCATATTCCCAGGCCGATGCAACTGCCCAGGGCGTACGTGACCAGCTCGACGCCTGGGTCGTCCGTCACCCGCAGATCAGCGATGTCCACGACGATGGGTGTCTTCAACACTTCCCGCCCCTCGCCGCCGGTCTCCCGGACCCCGCACCGGCCGGTCCCGGCAGCGACGCCGGAGAGCCCGGGAACCCCCCTGCCCGCGACCCTTTTGTCCCCATGGGTGTATCGTCCGGCTCCGGGCGGCACTTGCCGTTTGCGGGGCACCCGCTCGGCTGTTCGGGCATCATCCATGCTTATCGGCGCGGCAGAGCCTCCGGCGAACGCCGTGCTGTCGCCGCTGTCCCCGGGTTCCGCGCTGGTGAAGGATCATCGTAGGCTCCGGAGCTTGGGCGGGCGACCTGCAGTCGCTGAACGGATCGTCCCTGTCGTGTTCGCGGCATCTGATCCTCAATCCCCGGGCGAGGGTTCTACTGCGGCGGGCTCAGCCTCTGGCCAGCAGCCTCTCGAGGCGGGCCCTGGCGGCGGCCAGCTCGGCCACCGGATCGACAGCCTCGGTCCTGCGGAGAAAAGGCACGTCGCGGTACCCCGCCTCGTCCAGGGCAGCCAGGTAAGCCGGCAGATCCAGATGCCCTTCCCCCAGGGCCACCTCGCGACCGGCCCGTCCTGCCGAACCCGACAGGGCGTCCCGCCCGCGGGCGGCGACGATGCGGTCGGCCAGCGGCGCCATGCCCGCCAGCGGGTCGAAGCCTTCGATCATCAGCGAGGCCGGGTCGTAACAGGCCGCCAGCCAGGGACAGCCGATCTCGTGCAGCATCGCCGCCAGCCGCTCCGGCTCGCCGCCGGCGGTTTCGAAAGCGACAAACGTGCTGCAGCGATCGGCGGCATCGGCCAGTTCCTCCAGCACCTGTTTCATGTGAGCCCGCCGAACCGAGACTTCGTCCAGCCTGCCCAGGTGCGAAGTCACCACCGGCACGCGCAGCTCGGCGGCCATGTCGATGATCTGCCGGGTCTTGTCCAGGCAGCGCTCCACCGCGGCGCTGTCGGCGAACCGGAGCCCGCCCAGGTCGGCACCCAGGGCCGCCAGTTCCACTCCGCAGTTGCGAAAAACCCGGGCCAGGTGTCGCCGGCCGGTGCTCGAGAGCCGCGCCGGATCGGCCTGGCCGGAAGCGGCAGGCAGCTCCGCCCTGCGAAAGGCCAGCCGTCCGGCCGTGGCCAGCGCCTCGCGGACGTCGGGTCCGAAACAGTCCAGCACCACACCCACGCGCGACGGCTGCACGGTCAAGGCTCCCGCGACGCCGGCAACCCGACCGCGACGAACGCCACGCTCACGCGGACTGGCCGGCTTCCTTCTTCTGAATCTCGGCCATCTGAAGATAAAAGCCCGTGACCGTGCCCGCAAGGATGATGAACGGGCCGAAAACCGGATTGCGGACCAGCATGTCGCGGAAGTGGCCCCACAACGCCGGACTCTGGCTGGCGAAGATGATCAGGCCGCCCAGGAACAGAAACGTGCCCTCCAAGCTGCTGACGAAAGCGACCGTTTCACGGAACAGCACGAAGGCCACGGAAACCGCGGCCGCGAATCCCAGGATTCCGGAAATCCAGACGAACTGGTCCTCCATTCCCAGCTGGCCGGCCACCGCCATCGCCACTCCGCCGATCCACAGTCCGGTCAGCACGGCTACTCCGACTTTCACGGCGGCAACCGCCAAGGCCGCAAGCGCCAGGGCGATCAGCAGCCCGCCCACGACCTGCATCTCCGGCGTCGCCGGCACCATGCTTCCGGCCACGAAGCCCCCCACGCCGAAGCTCATCGCTGTGATCACGCGCGTCATGCGCGCACCGAGCATCAGGAAGGCCAGGCCGGCTCCGGCCAGGAACAGCCCGAGCACCAGTTCCTGTCCGGCCAGAACGTCCAGCAGCGAGGTCAGTCGGATCGACGGCATACGGATTCTCCTCGTCGGCGGCTCCCCGATCATCGCCGCCTTTTCCCGTTTTCCCCGCCGGTTCAACGCGCCGGCGCCGGCTGCGCCGGCACCGCCGCGGCAACCACTCGCCGGACCGGCGTGTGCCGGCCCTGGCAGCTCAGCGAAACCAGCATCCACAACCCCGTGGCGGCCAGCAGCCAGTTGCGGTGCGCCACGACGCCGGCCCACCAGTCCGGCCGGTGAACCGCCAGCCATAAACCCACGCTGACCGCCAGCAGCAGCGATCCCAGTGCGGCGGTGGCGAGGATCGTCGTCACCCGCGGCAGCATCAGGCCGACCATGAAGGCGGCCAGCCCCAGCAGCATGCCCCCGATGCCGGCGTTGCTGCGGATGAATCCGCCTGCGGCCTCGGCGGCCAGCCGGGCGACCGCGGCCTGCGGCAGCGGGTCCGTCTCCGGACGGCCGACCTGGTACTCCAGGCCCGAGGCGGCCTGCGGCATCACCTGCGGCGGAAACGACCGCCCCTCGGGTCGACCCGAATCCACCCACAACGCCACGGCCAGGGCCACCACCAGACCGGCCATCAACCCCACCCAGAAGCGGTACAGCAGGTATCCGACCACGCCGGCCACCCCCGCTCCGAGTACCAGCCCGATCAGCATGTCCTGCTGCAGGCCTTGCACGATACGGATGCCCGCGGCCCCGCCGGCGGCCATGCAGGCCAGCACGAATACCGCCCGCAGAAGCCGCGCTCCCCACAGCGACAGGATCCCGCCGGCCACCGCCGCCCCGACCGCCAGCCATGTGGAGCTCAGCCAGCCTTCCAGCGGGGCATAGCTGCGCAGAACGTCCACCGTTCTGGGCAGCACCTGGGCCAAGGATTCCAAGTACATCATCCAGCACCTCACGCGATCCGTCGCGGCGGCATGCCAGACTACCTAGTTTAACATTCCTTGCCCGTTCCGGGCAATTCCGTATCGGACCTCAGCCCTTAACGCAACCGGTGTTCACTTCCGGGTCCGGCAAGAAGCCATCGGCGGTTATCGGCCATGCGGGCCTGAGGTTCGCTCGCTTCAAGAGGCTTTTTGAGGACCAGACTTCCGGTCAACGCCGGCTTTGGAGTCGTTGGCGAAAATCTTCCCGCCGAGGGCGCCTGGCTGCCTGAGGCCGGTTGTCTGCGGTCGCGGCGGGACGCGCTGTGTCGCGTCCTGTTTGGCCGCTCTGGAGGGACGCGCTCCGTCGCGTCCGCAGTCACGGGCCCTGTTGCTTCTTTTTCAGCGGCCCCGACGGAGCGGGGCCCTCCGAAGGATCCGCAAGCCCGACGGAGCGGGGCCCTCCGTGCGAAGCTGCGGTTTCGACGGATCGGCGTCCTCCAAGCCCCCCGGGGCGATTCGCGGCCGACTGACCTGTCACTGATTGTCCGGTCGGGCGATAGCCGCCTGTCGCATGCAGGCTCGATCAGCGGTCCACGCGGGCGCTGCCGCCCTGCATGGCCTTGCGGACCTCGGCAACAGTCACCATCGAGGTGTCGCCGGGCGTGGTCATGGCCAGGGCCCCGTGAGCGGCTCCGCATTCGACGCATTGCCGCGGATCCATGCCGGTCAGGAAGCCGTAGATGAGGCCGGAGGCGAAGCTGTCGCCCCCTCCGACGCGATCGTAGATCTCCAGTCCCGGCCTGGGGGTAGCCTCGTGGAACTGGCCGTTGTAGTACAGGATCGCGCCCCAGTCGTTGACCGTCGCCGTGCGCGCATTCCGAAGGGTCGTGGCCACCGCCTTGAAGTCGGGCCAGGCCCTGACCACCTCGGCGATCATGTGCCTGAATGGCGAGGGATCCAGGCCGGATGTTTTTTCCAGATTGACGCCCGGCACCTCAAAGCCCAGGGCGGCCGAGAAGTCCTCCTCGTTGCCGATCATCACGTCCACCAGTCCGGCGATGCGGCGATTGACCTGGCGGGCCCTGGCCTGGCCGCCGATGTCCTGCCACAGCGAGGGGCGGTAGTTGAGGTCGTAGGAGACCACGGTGCCGGCCTGCCGGGCGGCGGTCATGGCCTCGATGGCCACCTCGGGCGTGGTTTCCGACAGGGCAGCGAAAATGCCCCCGCAGTGGAACCAGCGCACGCCCTCCTCGACGAAGATGCGGTGCCAGTCGATGTCTCCGGGACGCAGCTGCGAAGCGGCGGTGTAACCGCGATCCGAGCAGCCCCTGGCGGCGCGAATGCCGAAACCCCGCTCGGTGAAGTTGAGGCCCACGCGCACCCTGCGCCCGACGCCGTCGAAGGGCACCCAGCGAACATGAGACATGTCCACGCCGCCCTGCAGAATGAGGTCCTCCAGGAGGCGGCCGACGTCGTTGTCGGCGATGGCCGTGACCACGGCCGTGCGCAGGCCGAAGCAGCGGCGCAAGCCGCGGGCGACGTTGTACTCCCCGCCGCCCTCCCAGACGCGGAAGCTGCGGGCGGTTCGGATGCGGCCGTCGCCGGGGTCCAGGCGGATCATGACCTCCCCCAGGGCCACGCAGTCCCATTTACAGTCTGACGCGGGTCGAATGCTCAGCGCAGGAATGATCGGTCTCCTTTCGGCAGGGGTACCCTGCGGCCCCGAGAGCAAGGTATCGAGTCCGGGAGGCCTTGACAAGACGTCGGCTGCGGAAGTCGATGGGCGGCCGCAAGACGTGAGGCGGAACGCCTTCGGCGGCAGACAGGTACGTCGTTCACCACGGGCGCAGGGCCATCCTCGGAGCGAGAGGTGGTCCATGTTCGGCCGCGGGCGATTGTACGATGCAGGCGCCGGGGCGACTTGTCATCCGTCGGGGCCGGGGGTATGAAGGACGCGGCTGGAGGGGGTCCGGCCCGGGCGGAAAACACGATGCAGCAGGCGATTTTTCTTGTCATCGGGCTTGTCATCGGAGTCGCCCTGGGGTGGCTCGTGGCCTTGCTGCGCGGCCGTGCCGGCGGAGACGCAGGCGCGCGCCTGGCCGCAGCGGAGGCCCTGGAACGGGAGCTGCGCGAGCAGCTGGACCGGGCACGCACGGAGGCTCAGGAGCTGCGGGACCGCCTGACCTCGGAAGCTCACGCCCGGACGGCGGCCGAAACGCGCATCACGGAGCTGAGCCGGCAGTTTGAAGAGCAGCGGGCCCTGCTGGCCCAGGCGGAAACGCGGTTGAAAGAGTCGTTTCAGGCGTTGTCGGCCGAGGCTCTGAAGGCCAATGCCGAGCAGTACACCGCCTATGCCCGCAAGACGCTGGAAACCGTTCTGGCCGAGGCCAAGGGCGACATGGGGAAGCGTCAGGAAGCCATGCAGGCGCTGGTCGCGCCGCTGGCCGAGTCGCTGAAGCGTTACGAGGAGCAGACCCGCAATCTGGAGCAGGCCCGTCAGAAGGCCCTGACGCTGCTGGAGCAGGAGGTCAGGACGCTGGCCTCGACCAGCCGCGACCTTCAGCAGGAGACGGGCCGGCTGGTGACATCGCTGCGCGATCCGAAGGTCCGGGGCCGCTGGGGCGAGATCGCCCTGCGGCGGGCGGCGGAGCTGGCGGGGATGGTCGAGCATTGCGACTTCGAGCAGCAGGTGACGGCATCCGACGGCGAGGACGGGCGGCTGCGACCCGATATGATCGTGCACCTGCCCGGCGGACGGACGGTCATCGTGGACGCCAAGGCGGTGCTGGACGCGTATCTCGACGCCGTCGCGGCGACCGACGAGGCCGCCCGGGCCGCGGCCCTGGCGCGGCATGCCGCCCAGGTACGCAGCCGCATCCGCGAGCTGTCGGGCAAGGCCTACTGGAACCGGTTCACGCCCACGCCGGAGTTCGTGGTGCTGTTCCTTCCGGGCGAGTCGTTCTTCAGCGCCGCGGCCGAGGCGGACGCTTCACTGCTGGAGGACGCCCTAGCCTCCGGGGTGGTCGTGGCCTCGCCGACCACGCTGATCGCCCTGCTGAAGGCCGTGGCCTACGGCTGGAGGCAGCAGCAGATCGCCGAGAACGCTCAGCGCGTCAGCGACCTGGGGCGGGAGCTGCACGACCGGATCCGCACGTTCATCGAGCACCTCTCGGACGTGGGCGGTGGACTGGAGAGGGCGGTGAAATCCTACAACAAGGCGGTCGGTTCGCTGGAAACGCGTCTGCTGCCGGCGGCCCGGCGATTCCGCGATCTGGGCGCCGCCGACAGCCGCGAGATCTCCGAAATGGAGACCATCGACCAGGTGCCGCGTCTGCCGGCCGGCGACCCCGAAGCGGGCGGGTGATTCCTGCGGCGGAGCCTGAGGGCACGGCCGCCGGGAACGTAGTCCGATGGCGGGCTCAGAAGTGCCGCAGGTGATAGCCGCCGTCGACGTTGATGATCTCGCCGGTCGAGAACGGCAGCAGGCCACGGGCGATGGCCACGACGGCCTTGCCGACATCCTCGGGCGTGCCCCAGCGGCGGATCGGGCTGAAACCTTCCCTGATGAGCTTGTCGTATTTCGCCCTGACGCCGGCGGTCATGTCCGTCTCGATCACACCGGGGCGGATCTCATAGACGTTGATGCCCTCCTCGGCCAGGCGGGCGGCGTAGAGGGTGGTCATCATCGAGATACCGGCCTTGCTGATGCAGTACTGACCGCGATTGACGCTGGCGGCGTAGGCGCTGATCGACGAGATGTTCACGATATCGGCCCGGGGGATGGTCTTGTCGCGGATCTGGCGGATCATGATCTTCGCGGCCGCCTGGGTCAGGAAGAACGGAGCCTTGAGGTTGGTGTCCAGCACGGCGTCCCAGCTCTGTTCGTCCATATCCAGCAGGTCGTCGCGGGTGGGCGGAGCGATGCCGGCGTTGTTGACGAGCATGTCCAGCCGCCCCATGTTCTCCATGCAGTAATCCAGGAGCAGCTCGCGGTGCTCGGCGTGATAGATGTCGGCCTGGCAGAGGTCGCCGCTGCCGCCGGCGGCCTCGATGGTGCGGAGGGTATCCTCGGCGGCGGCGATGTTGCTGTTGTAGTTGATCAGGACGTTGTAACCTTCGGCGGCCAGGGCGATGCAGATGCCGCGGCCGATGCCGCGCGATCCCCCGGTGACGAGAGCGACGGGCTGGGTGGGCATGGCCTGTTCCTCCGACCGGGCGCAGGTCCGGGGGACCGTTGGCCCGCGGATCGCCCCGCACGGCTCCGCCCGGCAGGACCAATCTAACCGCCGGCCGTGACTCCGCCAACCCGCCGGTCGCGTCGCGCGAGCCGGGGCAGGTTCCGGCTTCAGGCTGGCGGGGCCGACGGGGGGGTCGGGGTGCCGGCGTGTCGTCGGCACGGCCGAACCGGCCGTCGAGGAAATGGAACGGGAAGAACACAGTCTCGCCCCGTAGCGGGCGAAAGGGGAAATGTGGTACACTGGCCCCCGTCCCCGGGAAGGAAGGGAACGGTTCCCTGACGAAACCCTGCAACGAAAGGAGGAAGGGACATGGCAGATCGCATGTCGGTCGTGGTGTATGTGATGATCGGTCTGGCGGCCAGCCAGGCGAGAGCAGATGTATTCAACATGGGCGGAGTCCGTGGCCCCGACGGCTCATGGACGGGGCTGGCCAGCCTGGAGACCGTCCCGGTGGGCCATCCGGGCAACGCGGGCGACAGCCGTCACGGAGGTTACGGCGCGGTCGCCTACGAGTACCGCATCGGCAGGTTCGAGGTGACTGCCGGCCAGTACTGCGAGTTCCTCAACGCGGTTGCCGCAACCGATACCTACATGCTTTACAACGTGGAAATGGGAAACGACTACGGCTGCAAAATTCGAAGAAGCGGCTCGCAGGGAAGCTTCGTGTACAGCGTCGAGCCCGAGTGGGCCAACCGGCCGGTGAACTTCGTCTCCTGGGGCGATGCGGCGAGATTTGCGAACTGGCTGCACAACGGCCAGCCGACGGGGCCGCAGGGGCCCGGTACGACCGAGACCGGCGCCTACACCCTCAACGGCGCGATGACCGATGAGGAGCTTGCGGCGGTCACGCGCAACCCCGACTGGCGGTGGGCGATCCCGACGGAGGACGAGTGGTATAAAGCGGCCTATCACATGAACGACGGGGCGACGGGGAACTACTGGGAATATCCGACAGCCAGCAACAACCCCCCCGTCAGCCGGCTGATCGATCCGGATCCGGGAAACAGCGCTACATTTTATGACAACGGTCTCACGATCGGCCATCCGTATGTCCGTACGGAGGTCGGCGCCCACGAGAACAGCGCCAGTGCTTACGGCACCTTCGATCAGGGCGGAAATGTCCGGGAGTGGAATGAAGCCCTGATCGGCCCGTCCTATCGCGGTCTCCGGGGCGGGGCATTCCTCAACTTTGTCAATGCTCTTGCGGCGGGGTATCGCGATCTTTACCGACCTTCCTGGGACTACGGCCCAGTCGGCTTTCGTGTCGTGCAGATTCCCGAGCCGGGGTGTCTGGGGGTTCTGGCATTCGGAGGGGCGGCAGTCCTGATCCCGCTCAGACGGCGCCGGGGATCGCCGGCTGCCTGACCGACGGCCGGAGCCCCTCTACTCCAGGCCGTCAACTTCGCCGGAGGCGGCCGTCGGCGTGATCTCCTCGATCGCTCGTTCCACGGCGACCATGAGATCGTCCAGCTCGTCGGCGGTGATTGCCAGCGGGGGCATGACCACGATGACGTCCGCCAGGGGGCGGAGGATGACGCCGTGGTCGCGGGCCCGGGCACAGACCCTGGCGCCTACCTGCCAGGCATAGGGGAAGGCCTCGCGCGTGGCGCGGTTGCGGACGATCTCGATGCCGGCCATCAGCCCGCACTGACGAACGCTGCCGACGTGGGCTCCACAGGAGATGCGTCGCAGGTGCTCGGCCATGAGGGAGATGCGCATCTGGAGGCGGTCGAGCACGTTTCCGGCGTCGAACAGATCCAGCGAGGCCAGGGCGGCGGCGCAGCCCAGCGGGTTACCGGTGAAGGTGTGGCCGTGGTAGAAGGTCCGGCCCGAGGCGATGGGCCCGAGAAAGGCCTCGTAGATCGCATCCGTGGCCAGGGTCGCCGCCAGGGGCAGGTACCCGCCGGTCAGGCCCTTGGAGAGGCACATCAGGTCCGGAGCGACGTGCTCATGCTCGCAGGCGAACATCCGGCCGGTGCGGCCGAAGCCGGTGGCCACCTCGTCGGCGATCAGGAGGGTGTCGTACTGGTCGCAAAGCTCGCGGACGCGCCGCAGATAGCCGGCCGGGGCGGTGATCATGCCGCCGGCGCACTGGATCATCGGTTCGATGACCACGCCGGCCACCTGGCCGCGACGGCTCTGGAGCAGGCGTTCCAGCTCCCCGACGCAGGCCATGCCGCAGGTGTCGGCGGATTTGCCCAGCGGGCAGCGATAGCAGTACGGCGGCGGGGCGAAATCGGTCTTGAACAGCAGCGGCCGCCAGGGGCGGTGAAAGAGCTCGATGCCGCCGAGGCTCAGGGCGCCGATGGTGTCGCCGTGGTAGGCCTGTCCGAGTGCGATGAAGCGCCGGCGGGTCTTGCGCCGGTGCCGCCAGTAGCCGAAGGCCATCTTGCAGGCGACCTCGACGCTGGTGGAGCCGTCGTCGGAGAAGAACACCCTGGTCAGTCCCGGCGGGGCCAGCGACACCAGCCGTGCGGCCAGTTCGACGGCCGGGGGCGAGACGAGCCCCAGTTGCGTGGTGTGGGCGACGCGACCGAGCTGACGGCGGACGGCCTCGTCGATTTCCGGCCGGCGGTGGCCGTGAATGTTGCACCACAGGCTGGAGACGCCGTCGATGTAGCGCCGGCCGTCGGCATCGATGAGGTGCACGCCCTCGGCCGCGACGATGATCAACGGATCGACCCGGTTCCAGAGCGCATGCTGGGTGAAGGGATGCCAGACATGGTTGCGGTCCAGCTCGATCAGTCGGCGCTTCCGGGGGCCTGACAGGCGGTGATCAGACGAATCGGCCTGCATCGGTGTTCACATCCTCCGGCCGCGGCCCGGCATGCCCGGCCGCGCGACCTTCCGGGGAAGCTATAGCATCTCGATCGGCCTCGGGCAACGGGGCGGGCTCCGATGCGCGTGGGCGGGAGGGTGTTGCGGCGCCGGAGGCGTTTTTCCGGCCCATGGGGCGTGCTGAGCGGCAGCCGGACCGGTCCGCGTCGCCCGGCGGGCCGATCATCGCCGGGTTGCACGGCCCCGGGGCGCTGGTAGGCTATCGGCGCGATGGACACTTCGGAAGCCCGCAAGCGTATCGCCCGGCTGCGCGACGAGATCCGCGAGCACGATCACCGCTACTACGTGCTGGCGGCCCCGACGATCACCGACCGCCAGTACGACGCCCTGTTCGAGGAGCTCAAGCGGCTGGAGGCCGAGTTTCCCGAACTGGCGACGCCGGACTCGCCCACGCAACGCGTGGCCGGAGCCCCCCTGCCCGGTTTCCGACAGGTGCGCCACGCGGTGCCGATGATGTCGGTGGACAACACCTACAACGAGGGCGAGCTGCGCGAGTTCGACCGGCGGGTGTCCCGGGGGCTCGGCGGCCTCCCGCACGCCTATCTCATCGACCCGAAGATCGACGGGGTCGCGGTTTCGCTGCGGTATGAGGGCGGCCGGCTGACGCTGGCCGCGACGCGCGGGGACGGGGCGGTCGGCGACGACGTCACTCAGAATGTCCGCACGATAAGGTCGATCCCCCTGACCCTGCGGGATCCGGGCGGCGAAGGCCCTCGGGTACCGGAAGTGCTGGAGGTCCGCGGCGAGGTCTTCTGGCCGCTGGAGGCGTTCCGGGAGTTCAATCGCCGGCGCGAGGCGGCCGGGGAGCCGCCGTTCGCGAACCCGCGCAACGCCACCGCCGGCACGCTCAAGCTGCTGGACGCCCGCGAGGTCGGCCGCCGGCCTCTGGCGTTCATCGCTCACGGGATGGGCGTGGTCGAGCCGCTGGAGGCGAAGTGCCTGTCGGAGTTCTATGGTCATCTGAAGGCGTGGGGCATTCCGGTGAGCGCGTACTGGCGGCCGGCGGGGTCGATCGACGAGGTTCTGGCGTTCGTCGGCGACTGGGACCGCAGGCGGCACGGGCTGCCTTACGCCACCGACGGTCTGGTGATCAAGGTGGACCGTTTCGACCAGCAGGCGGCGCTGGGGGCGACGAGCCGATTCCCGCGCTGGTGCATCGCGTACAAGTACGAGGCCGAGCGGGCCCGGACGCGGCTGCTGTCGGTGCGCTTCCAGGTCGGCAAGCTGGGGACGATCACGCCGGTGGCGAATCTCGAGCCGGTGGAACTGGCCGGGACGACGGTACGGAGCGCCTCGCTGCACAACTTCGACCAGGTGGAGCGGCTGGGGGTCCGGGTCGGCGACATGGTGTGGGTGGAAAAGGCCGGCGAGATCATTCCGCAGGTCGTGGAGGTGGACCCGGCGTCCCGGCCGCCCGGGGCCGAGCCCATCAGGCCGCCGCAGCGCTGCCCGGAGTGCGACAGCGAGGCGGTCCGTGACGAAGGGGGCGTCTT
Organism: uncultured Phycisphaerae bacterium; assembly: GCA_938005315.1. GTDB lineage: Bacteria > Planctomycetota > Phycisphaerae > UBA1845 > PWPN01 > CALLOB01. The sequence goes on along the minus strand of CALLOB010000108.1, from coordinate 22,385 downwards.
TGTGCGCTGCCCGAATCCCGCCTGCCCGGCGCAGATCAAGGAGCGGCTGCGTTTCTTCTGCGCCCGCGACCAGATGGACATCGAGGGCGTGGGCGAGGCTCTGGCCGGCCAGCTGGTGGATTCCGGGCTGGTGCGGGATTTCGCCGACCTGTACCGTCTGAAGGACCGGCGCGCCGAGCTGATCGCCCTGGAGCGGATGGGCGAGAAAAGCGCCGACAATCTGCTGGCGGCCATCGAGAAGAGCCGCTCGAATCCGCTGGCCCGGCTGCTGGCGGCGCTGGGCATTCCACTGGTCGGCGTGAGCACCGCGGCCGACCTGGCCGGGCACTTCGGATCGCTGGAGGCTCTGGAACGGGCCGACATCGCCGATCTGCAGCAGGTCGAGGGCGTCGGTCCGGAGGTGGCCGCCAGCGTGTACGGGTTTCTGAACGGCCAGACCGGTCGGCGGCTTCTGGAGCGTCTGCGCGAGGTCGGGGTGAACACCGTCCAGCCGCGGCAGACGGGCGGAGGCCCGCAGCCCCTGGCCGGCAAGACCATCGTTGTGACCGGTACGCTGCGTCACTACAGCCGTAACCAGATCGAGGAGCTGATCCGCCGTCTCGGCGGCCGGCCGGCCGGATCGGTCAGTGCCAGGACGGATTTCGTCGTGGCCGGCGAGGAGGCCGGCTCGAAGCTGGCCAGGGCCCGGGCGCTGGGCGTCGAGGTGATCGACGAGGACGAGTTCCGCCGACGTGCGGGGCTGCAATGACCGGGGAGCAGGTGATGTCCGAGGCGATGCGGCGCGTTCTTGCGGCGTCGGCGGCCCTGTTGTGCGTTGCGCTGCTGCCGCTCGGGGCGACCGAGGCCCAGCTGCCGCGGGCGATGCGCACCGTCCAGATATCGACCCGCCCGGCCGATGCTCCGCCGCCGGACTCCGCATACGCTCTGCCGAACAACCCGTATGGCGCTCACCTGCTGGTGGGCGACGGCGCCCCCGGCACCCGCGGTCATACTCACCTGCGCTGGGCGCGGCATCTCGTCGGGCGCTGGGGCTATGCCAAGACCTTCTTCACCGACATCGACCATCGCACGCAGGGACCTCAGCAGGGATGGATCGACTACGTCAACAGCTGCTACCGGATGGAGCTGATCCCGGTGATCCGGCTGGGCGGCCGCTGGAAGGACGGACAGTGGGAGGCGCCCCGCGCCGACGGGCCGCTGCGTTACCGCTCGATGGCCCGCGCGATCCGCGCGGTCGTGGAAGGGCTGCCGCGGTCGGACCTGTGCCCGCTGTATATCGAGATCTGGAACGAACCGAACCTGGCGATCGAGTGGAGCGGTCGCCCGGATCCGAAGGAGTATGCGGCTTTCTTCGTTCAGGCGGCCGAGGCGGTGCGGTCGATCGGCGACCCGCGCATCCGGGTGCTCAACGGGGCCCTGGCGACCAGTCCCGAATGGACCGAGGCCCTTTGCCGGGCCGATCCGAAGTTCATCTCCTCCTTCGACGTCTGGGCCTCGCACCCCTACCCGCACAACCATCCGCCGGAGATCAACTTCCACGACCGCACGGTGCCGGCCGGCAGCGAACTGGCGATCGACTCGTACCTGCTGGAGCTCAAGGTCCTGGCCGACCTCGGTCGCCCCGACGTCAAGGTCATGATCACCGAAACGGGGTACGACCTGGGCAACAGCACGTATGCACGGGAGGGCTTTCCGATCATCGACGAGTACCTCCGGGCCGACTACATCGTGAGGGCGTTCCGGGATTTCTGGACGCGGTGGCCGGAGGTTCTGGCGGTGCTGCCGTTTGAGTTCTGCAACGAGAACTGGCGACCGTTCGACTGGGTGGAACCCGACAGCGACACCAACCCGGACGGCTCGCCGACCCGGCCGCATTATCAGTACACCGCGGTGGCCGCCCTGGCCAAGCCGACCGACCTGATCGGCGCGGTCTCCGGCACGATCCGCGCCGCGGGCCTCGACGCACGCATCGAGAAGGTGGATGTGTCTCTGCGGCCTTCGGGCACCGGGGGAGCGGGAGCCGCTGCCCAGAGTGATCCACTGGGCAACTACTTCCTGTCCGGGCTGAAGCCGGGCACCTACGAGCTGCGGTTCGCCCGGCGCGGGTTCAGGTCCGCCGCCCGGCAGGTGGAGGTCTCGGCCGGAAGGAACACGGTCATCGATCCACGGCTGGAGGTCGAGGCGCGATGCACGCTCGAAGGGACGGTGCGTCACAGCCACGACGGCAAGCCGCTGGAGGGCGTGGCCATCCGGCTGGAGCCCGGGGGCCTGTCGGCCAGAACCGACCGGGGGGGACGCTTTCGATTCACCGGATGCGCACCGGTGGGGTATCGGCTGATCGCCCGATTGGAGGGCTTTCACGAGTATGAGGTCTCCGGTGTGGAACCGGCCGTCGGGAAGGCGACGGCATCGGATTTCGTCCTCGGGCCGCGACGCGCGCCGGACGTGGAAAACCTGCTGAGCAACGGCGGTTTCGAGGCCGGCGGAGGCGGGGGCGGAAAGGCGGGGATCGGCCTTAGCTTCGAGCCGCTGGATCCCCCTCCGCAGCAGCAGCGCGAGGAATGGACCTCGATCACCGAGCGGCGGGTCCATTCCGGCCGCCGCGCCCAGGTGCTCCACCTGGACACGGAAAACCTCGCCATCCGACAGATCACGCACTACGGCACCGGCCGGCCGGGCGCGACGTATGTGGCCGGCGCGTGGGTCTACGGCGACATGTCGGACCGCAGGTCCGCCGCCTGGGTCGCGCTGGCGTTCACCCGCAACGACGGTTCGGTGATCGGTCTGGTCGAGCCGCGGAGCCGCGTGGAGGGACGGCCGGGGAAGTGGACCTGGGTTTCGGTCGAGGGACGCGCTCCCGAGGGGACGCACCGGGTGTCGGTGAACCTGAGAACGTCGGGCCGGGGCGGAGCGGCCTTCTTCGACGACGTGTTTCTGGGCGTTCGCGGAGACAAGCCGCCGGAATGAAGTCCGCGGAACTCTGTTGTTCAGTCGGGGATCAACACGAGCGTGTTTCCGGATAAGCCCGGCCGGCGGGGGCGCCGGCCGCTGGCGTCGCGCCAGGCCTCCAGGCCGCCCTGCGCGGGAGGGCCGGGTCTGCGCACAGGCACGAAGTGCCGGTCGATCCCGGCGTTGAGGCGATCGGCGGGAAGGTCGGCGTCCGTGGGGAACACCCGCAGCGACTCGGGCTCCAGCAGGAGGCGGGCCTCGTCCTCGTCGCCGGGAAGGAAACTGGCCGCCGTGTCGGCCACCGGGGAGGCGTCGTGCCTGAGGTGGGCGTTGATGAAACGGAAGGCCGATTCCCGCAGGTCGGTCCGGCAGGAGTGTCCCCCGATGCTGACCACGGTCTCGAAGCGATCCGAAGCGCCGAAGAGGGCGTAGAATCGCTCCAGGCGGGCCGAGATCCGCTCGTTGCCGGACATCGGGAAGATCCGGTCGGTGTCGCCGTTGGCGAACAGCATCGGCCGGGGAGCGACCAGCGCCGGGATCCGCGTCCAGGGCCAGGCGAAGCAGTTCCACAGGAACATGCAGTTGCAGTGGCCGTTGATGACCTGCTCGCCGACGTAGCACTCCAGGTCCGACAGGCCGCTGACCGGCACGGCGACCCTGACCCGCTCGTCGGCGGCCGCGACCCAGAGGGTGGCCGCCCCCCCGCCGCTGCGCCCGGTCACCGCCAGGCGTTCGCCGTCCACGTCCGGACGCTCCTGAAGCAGATCCAGGGCCCGGATGCCGTTCCAGCACTCCACGCCGGCCGGCGTGTAACCGCGCGACAGCCACCACCATCGCCCCTCGCGGCAGGTCCCGTGGTGCACGCCGGCGATCTCGCCGAGCTGAAGGGTGTCGAGAGTCAGGCATTTGTAACCATGGCGGGCGAACCAGATTCCGTGGGACTGGTAGGCGGTCTTCCGTCGCGGCCCATGTCGGAGTGGCCGCAGAGGTAGAGAACCGCGGGCAGCCGATCGCCCTCGGCGCGCGTCGCGGGACGATAGAGATTCGCGGTGACGTACAGCCGCGGCAGGCTCTGGAAATGCAGCTTCTCGACAACGAAGCCTTCGCCCTGAAGGGTGCCGGTGATCGTGGTCCGCAGCGGCGTGCGGGGAGGTTCGGGGTCCAGTCCCAGCATGAAGAGGTATTCGTGCCGCAGCTCATCGCGCCGCGCGTTCCAGGCGTCGGCCGAAGCGAGCTCCGCGGTGAAGGCGGCGTCGATCTCGGCCGTGCGGTGCGACAGCAGCGAACGCACGAGGGTATCGGCCGGCCGACAGGCAGGCTGGACCAGCCTGGAAGCGGCCCGGGCCGAAGCCGCCCCCGGCCCGGGGGCCGTCAGCAGGAAGAACGTCAGGGCCGTTACCGCCGCCAGGGATGGTCGATCCATGCTCACGCCTCGCCCCGGTCGCCGACGCGTCATGGTCATGATGCACCTCGCACGGGGACGCCGTGGCCTGCCTGCGATCAGGCCGGCAGCAGATTTCGCCGCAGGCACAGACGCCCGGACGCGGAAAGCAGCGCCAGCAGCGATAGGAGAATCATGGCGGTGTTCTCGGCCAGTTTGCCGCACAGGGCCACTTCGCCGGCCCCGCAGCCGCAGTCGAAGCGGACCTGACAGAACGCCAGGCCTCCGGCGGCCTGCAGCTCCAGGCCCCGTAGCAGGACCATCGGCGTGAACGCCAGGAGCATGGCCAGCAGCGTCAGGGCGGCCCCGCGCACCGCGACGCCCGCCAGCAGCAGCAGCCCGCAGAGCGTCTCCACCCACGGCAGGGACACAGCCGTGAGGTTCATCAGCGGCCAGAGCCGATCGCCGAAGAGGCGGTACTGCCGCATCTGTTTGAGGAACTCCACCGGGCCGGTCAGGGCGACCACGTCGCTGGCCAGCAAGGCCTTGACCGCCGGGGAGTTGTTCCAGCCGGTCCGCTCCAGGACCAGCGAGGGCACGCCGGTCTTGGCCAGGCCCATGACCGTGAAGGTGATGCCCAGCACCAGCCGGGCCAGCAGCAGCGGGAGGCCCGTGGCGTCCCAACGGCGAAGCGTCGCCCGCAGATTCATGGCTCAGGCTCCTGCAGCCGGGCGTCCGGGCGCCCTCGCTCGACCGGCAGCCCGCGGCGCCTCCATTCGCTCATGCCTCCGGGGTAGACGAACACCTGCGCCGGATCGACCCCGTAGACGGTGATCAGCGACTGGGCGAGCAGTTCGCTGTCGTCGCAGTTGCCGCCGTTGCAGTAGATGATGATCCGCTCGGCGGCCTGGCAGTAGGGCAGGACCTGCTCGATGTGGCGGTCGATCTGGTAGTAATCGACATGGAGAGCTCCGGGGATGTGTCCTTCCTGGAAGTGGCGGGCGTCGCGGGCATCGACGAACAGGTAAGCCATGGATTCGCGCAGCGGGCTGCGGAACGATTCCTCGACCTCGGCGTGCGGCATGTCCTGGAGTCCCAGGGCCCGCAGGCGCATGACCGCGGCGGTCTCGGCCTCGCTTTCGGCGTGATGATTCTCCCCTCCGGCCGCCGAAGCGGGCGGCCCGGCCGGGGCGGTGCCCGTGGCGGCCGGAACGAGTCCGGATCCGCGCGAAGCCAGGAAATAGTCGCGGCCCAGCGTGAGGCCCAGAGGGCTGACGGCGTTGACCGCCAGCCCGACCGCCGTGCCGGCCGCGCAGAGCAGCAGGGCTTCCAGGACCACCCGACGGATCTCGCTCATCGGCTACCCACGCAATGAGGCAACGCTCGCGAACGCCTCCCGGGGCGATCCACGGCCCCGTTTCTCCGCATTTACCGTATGAACGGGCTCCGGACGCGCTTCAGCAGCACCGGGCTCGAGCCGGGCCGGATGGCCGAACCCTGCCGGACCGCCCGGCTGCCGGAAAGCCGGGTCACCTCCCACCAGTCCGGGATCAGGAACTCACGGGCATCATAGGACTCCACTTTCCACAGGACATATCGGATCTCGCCCGCTCCGGTCAAAGCGTACAGGCCGTCGCGGTATCGGGCGACCTGCGGGCGCTCGGCGATTTCCCTGATCAGCATGGCCAGGGCCTGGAAAGCAGGTTTCCGGGCGGGAACCGCGCCGGGGGAGGCCTCGCGGACCAGGCCGGTGTTGCGCCCCACGCCGGTGTCACCCGCAAGCCGGTAGTCGCGCAGACCGTCCACGTAAAGCCGGTCAATCCCCAGCGCCCGCCCGTGGATCGCCCATTTGAACAGGTTGTCGGCCTGCTGCGGCTCGTTCTTGCTCCCGCTGTCGAAGCCGAAGGCCGTGACCCAGACCGGCAGTCTCAGGCCGGCGGCCGCGAGGGTCTGGCTCACATAGGCCAGCCCGTCCTCGAACGGCGCCCGACCGGGATACTCCGCCGGGTAGCAGACGAAGGCCGCCACGTCGAAGTGCGGGAATCCCGCCCCCTGCAGGCCCGGTTCGGCCAGCAGTCGTTCCATCCAGGTCGGATAGTCGCCGTCGGGCCGCTGGACCAGCCGGACGCCGGGGCTGCGCAGGCTTCCACAGACCACCCGAGCCCGGGCGTCGGCCTGCTTCACCGCGGCACGGAACAACTTCAGCCAGAAAGCGTACTCGGCCGGCGGAACCGACTCGACGTCGTTCATGAACTCGTAGGCGGCGACCGGCCTGCGCAGTCCGGGCATATCGGCCACGCCGTCCCGGTCGTACCGCTCGACGAAGGCCTTCACGAAAGCGGCGAACGCCCCGGCATGCTCCCTGGCCGGCACCCCGGGATCGACCGGTTGATCGCCCGGGGCCGGGGCCGCCCATCGCGGCACGCCCCAGCACAAGATCAGCAGGTCCGCGTCGGCGGACTGGGCCTGGGCCACGATCTCGTCGGACACGCTGAAATCGAAGGCCGCACCGGCTTGAGGCTGGATGCGCCCCCAGTTCATGGCCAGATCGCGGACCATCGGCACGCCCAGTTCGCGCACCAGGTCGAAGTCGATCCGCCGGTCAGCCGGCCCGGCTGCACCCACGCGTTCGCCCAGGGCGGGCTCCCACCAGCCGGCCTGGGTATTCAGGCCGATCCATCCACGGGGCGCGGGCGACGCGCAGCCCGCAGCCGACACCGTCATGGCCGCAGCCGCCGCCACCCGCAGCGTCCCGCCGGAGACCCTGACAACCCGTCGCAGTCGCGTGTTCATCGCCCAGCCCGTTGTCCGCAGAGCCCTTCCGGACCGGGACCGTCGGCCGTGATCCGGACGCCGTCTGGCCGCATTGTGTCGCTTCCGGCGGGAAAGGCAAGCCCCGCCGATCCGTTGTCGCCCGGCCCGGCAGGTCCTGAAGGAGTACCGAACCCGCCGGACAGCCCGGGTTCCGCCCGCGTCGCCAGGCCCATGGGGGTCTCCCGCTCCGACACCCATCAGCCACCCAGCCGGCCGGACGCGCTTCCACAGCGCGTCAGCTGGACTGCTTGCGAATGACGAAGTCGAAGTTGCGGATGATCGTGCGGTACACTCCGATGGCGATGGCGGCATACAATCCGGCCGCGATCACTGTGCCGACGACGATCACCGTGCGGGTGGCCACGATATTGCCCGCAGCGCCGACGCCGGCGAAACCGGAGCCGGCGTGGAGATGCTCGGGATTGAGCGCCAGGTAAATGGACGTAACGAAAGTCAGCGGACCCAGGAGCCCGGCCAGTTCGGGCCCGCCGCCGAACACGCCCAGGGCACACAGTCCCAGTCCGAAGGCCAGGGCGACCAGCAGGCCGACCGCGGCCAGCACTGCCTGCACGGACGTCCGGCACTTGAGCGACATGTGCAGGCCAAGCATGCAGGCGAAGGCGGCATACACCAACATCAGAAACGGCACGACCAGCACTGCCTCGGGCCAGGCCGCGGGAGTCTTTCTGGCCAGGGCGAAGTCCGCCAGGGCCATGACCAGCACGGTGGCCGCCGGCGCCGCCAGCAGCGGCAGGGTGAAGCTCACCAGCCCGCGCAGCTTGCCCCGGACGATCTCCTCGCTGGTCAGCGGGGTGGTCAGCAGCAGCTCGATGGTGCCGGCCTCGCGTTCGCGGGTGATGGCCGTGGCGGCGGTATTGGCGGCCATCAGCAGGACCATCACGAACTCCACCAGTACGATCACCGTCAGCCAGTCCCGGGCCTGCGAACCGCCCGGAAAAGCGGACGTCAGATTCGCATACAGCAGCCAGAGGCAGGCCAGCGTCGCCAGGCCCAGATAGCCGTACCACGCCAACGTGCCGCCGGCGACGCTGCCGCGGGTCATGGCCTCGCGCCAGGCCACGGGATTGCTCCACACGCGTCGGGGCCGGCGGGCCGCCCCACCAGCTCCCCTCGCCCGCCGGCCCAGCAGCCGTCTCAGGCGGCCGGGCTCGCCCTGGCGGGCGCCGCCGCGGACGCACAGGGCCGACCACGCGATCATGACCGCGGAGACGCCCAGCGTCAGGACCATGTACCCCAGGTGCGGTTCCGGCAGCATCCGGTCCAGGGGCCAGGGATAGCGGGCGACCTCGGCGAAAGAGGGCGTCGGGCACTGGCTCAGGGCGGCGGCCAGGGCCCAGAACGGGTGGGCCAGCGTCATCCAGGTCATGCCCGCACTGCCGCCGGGCGGCACGGTCTCGGGCACGTGCGTCCACGGCAGCAGGCCCAGCCCCAGGCCGGCCGCCAGGTACAGCGCGATCCCGGCGTAGAACGAGAAGATGGTGCCGCGGGTGCCGACCTTGCACACGCTGATGAGGATGGCCAGCGAGCCGGTCAGCACCGCGGTGCAGCCGGCGATGCCGAAGCTCAGGAAGATCTCGCGGCTGGTCACGCCGCCGAAGAGCATGGTGATGCAGAAGATCGGCAGGCCCGAGATCAGCAGCGCGATCACGAAGAACAGGCGGCTGGCCAGCGAGCCCAGGACGATCTGGGCGTTGCTCAGCGGGGTGGTGAGCAGGACGTCAAAGGTTTCCGCGTCCTTCTCCTGGGAAATCGCGCCGGCGGTGAAGACCGGCGCGACCAGGGCGATCATGGCCAGCTGAAAGAAGGAGATGTAGACGAATACGCGACTGGAACTCCTGGCCAGTGCGGCCAGCGAGCCGCTGCCGGAGTCCATGCCCATCTGCAGGATCCCCATGACGCCCAGTAGCGCCGCGAGATAGACGGTTCGGATCACGAGGTGCTGGACGCGCTTGCCGCCCATGGCGATCACGCGCAACACGATGGGGTTGGCCGGCAACAGGTGCCAGAACGTCAGCCACAGATCGGTCATGACGGCGCGCATCACTGCTCCCCGCCCGCCGGCGGGGCGGCGGGCCCGGTTGACGGTCCGAACAGGATCGCCGACGCCGCGGCCAGCTCGGCCGCGCTCATGCCGTGCCGGCCGGCCTTTTCGCCGATATCGGCCATGAGCCTGGCCCGCTGCTCGGCGGTCGCCAGGGCCAGGACATCGCGGCGGAAGGCCTCGCCGGTTTCCTTCAGCGGCCCTGTGGTTTCCTGCCATCGCCTGTCCAGATGGAACCGGTACGGAGCGAGGTTCTTGTCTTCCAGGCTGTCCAGCAGTCGACGTCGAACCGCCAGGTCCTCGACTTCCCGCCGCCACTGGGGAGTCATGATCTCCCGTGCCCGGCCCCGATGCTCCCGCAGGATGCTCTCGCCCCTGGCACGCTGCTGGGAATCAAATCCCAGAAGTTCGGCGGCCTGGGCCAGAAAAGTGGACCATTCTTCCGGGCCCAGCCGGCTGATCTCCCACCGCGCCTGCCGCCGGACCTGCCGCAGTTCGCGGGATGCCGCCGGAACGCCGCCGGAGGGCTGATCCTCGTCCTGCAGGCCCTCGAAGGGGTTGCCGTCCTCGTCCTCAGCCTCATCGCCGGCGGCCTGCGCATCCTGCCGCGACCACTGCTGCATCCGTTCGTCGAACCGGTCCATCATCCGTTGGGCCCGGTCCAGCACCTCGCGCAAGGCCTGCTGCGAAGCGGCATCCACATGCGGCTCGACCTCTCCGGCGACGGCATCGTAGAAGTCCCGCATGGCCGGCAGGGCCGCGCGGGCGCGCCGGGCGAACTCGCGACGCGTCGCGGCGGGGACCTTGCCGCGTCCGCCGATCATCGACTCGTAGATCAGCTCGATAAACGGCCCGACATCACGGCTGCGGGCGGCGCTGATTTCCATCATCCGCTCGGCCAGACGGTCGCTGAGCCGCTCGTGGAGCTCCGGCGGCAGATCCACGCCGGCTTCGTTCTCCACCTCCTCCCGGAGGAAGCCGGCGGCCAGGCCCCGGGCCATCCGGGGAGTCAGGCGGACGCCGCGGCTCGTCGGCCGCATGATCTCCTCGCCAGGCGGCGGCGTGGCCATGCGTTCCTGCTCGATGCCTTCGGCCGCCTCGGGGGTCATTGCGGCCGGCTGGTCGTCAGGCTGCTCCTGGGAACGAAGGCCGCCTGCAGGGAGCATGACCACGGCCGGCACGAGCAGGCCTGCCGCCCACGTTGACGGACGTCGCGGCATGCGTCGCTGGTTTTCACTCATCTGGAACCCCCTTTTCGGCCAGCATGGCCCGGACGCGCTGCTCGGCGGCCCGGCGCTGGGCCGCGGTGGGAATGCCGTCAATGCGTCGCTTGAGCTCGTCGTCCAGCGAAGTCACGCGGTTCAGGAGGGCGTTCTCCTGGTCCTGCAAACGGGCCCGCAGCGGATGGGCCCAGCCGATGCGCAGCTGCCAGTAGATGTTGTTCCACAGGCGGTTGTGGTACAGGCTCTGGCGCCAGGTCTCGTCGCGCAGCACGCCGCCGAGCTTTTCGAGCATCTCGCGGCGGATCGACTCGGCGGTGGCCACCTGGCTGGCGTCCAGGCCGTAGAAAACCCGGGCCTGCTCGATGTACCGCTCCCATTCGCCGGCCCGGGCCTTTTCGAGGTCCTCCTCGGCGGCCCCGCTTCGGGCCCGGGCCAGCGGCTCCGAGGCCCCGTGCCCGTCCTTCCTGATCTCCTCCCGGGCGGAGCGGTCGAACGGGTTGCCCTCTGCCGGGACATCCCCCTCGGACCACTTGCGCATGGTCTCTTCGAAGCCATCGACGGCCTTGTTGAGCACCATCAGCTCGCCGGCCATCCTGAGCTGCTGCTTCATCGGCAGCATCGGCCGGACGTCGTGCACCACGTTCCGCACGAACTGGCGGATCTCGGGCATCATCGGCAGGATCCTCCCGGCGAACTCCCTGCCGAACGAAGGGGGCATGAACTGGCCTCGCCGCCCCCGGGCCCGGGCGGAGAGCTGCTCCTCCACGAATCGCTCGATCAGCTCCTGGCCCCGGCCGTCAAGACCGTGAGCCAGCTCCATGATTCGCCGGGCCACGAGCTCGGCGGCCTCCTGCGAGCGGCTTTCGTCCATTCCGTACCGCTCGACGAGGCTCCGGCGGACGAAGAGCCCGCCCAGCGCCCGGGCCATGCCCGGCGTCATCCGGACCCCCGGTCGCTCGTCGGACGGCTCTCCCGTTCCAGCGTTGTCGGCGCCGACCGAAAAGCCGCCGAGGGCCCCCAGAAGGATCGCCGCTGTCGCCAAGGACATGGCTTTGCTGCCGTCAGAGCGCATCACATCCTCCCGCCGTGCGGCCATCTCTTCCGCAGCGGCCGGCGCCCCCGCCGGCCGGGGCATGGAGAGGAACGCCGCTGATGCGGCCATGCTGAACGATTCGGCCGTGCGGCGATCATTGAACGATCCCCCTGGTCAACCGCAGGAAGGCCGTCTCGAGGTTGATCTCCTCCTCGCGGAGTTCGCGGATGCCGAACCGCTGTTCGATCAGCGCCCGGGCGATGAACGAGTACTCCCTGACCTCCTCCTTGAGTTCCACCGTCAGGTGGCCGTCGCTGACCTGCACGGCCCGCACGGGCTCGAGCCCCTCCAGCAGCCTGGCGGCCCGGTCGGCCGGACCGACCACCGCGACGTGCAGCCGCGTGCCCATCCGGGCCCGTCGGGTGATCTCCCGCACCGGTCCGTGGAACAGCAGCCCCCCGCGCTCGATGATGCCGATCGTCGAGCAGAGGTCGGCCAGCTCCGGCAGGATGTGCGAGCTGATCACGATGGTCTTGCCCATGCGATGCAGTTCCTTGAGCAGCTCGCGTATCTCGATTCGCGCCCGGGGGTCCAGGCCGCTGGCCGGTTCATCGAGCAGCAGGAGCCTGGGGTCGTGCAGCAGCACGCGGGCGATGCTCAGCCGCTGCTTCATGCCCCGCGAGAGAGAGTCGACCATCGCCTCGCGCTTGTAGGTCAGGTCGGTGAGGTCCAGGATATCGCCCACCACGCGGGTCCGCTGCCGGCCGGTGATTCCGTAGGCCGAGGCGAAGAACTCCAGGTACTCCTGGACGACCATGTCGTTGTAGGCCCCGAAGAAGTCCGGCACGTAGCCGATCAGCGGGCGGATGAGCCGGGACTGGTAGCCCACGGTGTATCCGCAGACCCTCGCCTCGCCCCAGGTCGGCTGCAGCAGCGTCGCCAGGATCTTGATCGTGGTGGTCTTTCCGGCGCCGTTGGGTCCGATGTACCCGAAGCACTCCCCCTCCTCGATGTTGAGGTGCAGATTATTCAGCGCGACCAGGTCGCCGTACTTCTTGGTCAGGTTGATCGTCTCGATGATCACGCCCGGTCCATCCTTTCCCGCATGCCCCTCAGCGGCCCGGTTCGCCGCCGCCCACCGGCAGCAGCACGCGATACATCACCTGGGCCGTCGCGGGATGCAGCGCCCGCCATCGCTTCGATCCGCCGGACCGGCGAACGCACAGCCGGGCCGGTCCGGGGCGGTCGCTGAAGCCCACGAACAGAGCCTGCCGGCCGTCCAGTTCGCGCGACAGGTCCAGCCGTCGCCCGCCGCCGCCCAGATCGACGGCGAGCCCTTCCCCCAGTGCCGCGGGGTCGATCTCCGCGCGGGTGGTCAGCATCAGCAGGGCCGTCTGGGCGGTGGTGGTGTCCACCCGGATGTGCTCCTCCTCCTCGCGCCCCCACCGGTAGGCAGCTTCGCCGGGATGCAGGCCCATCGCCCTGGTCCAGGTGCCGTGCATCGCGGCGAGCGTCGGGGGCGACCAGGAGCGAGAGTCGATCACCGCCGGCATCGGCGTCGTTCCCTTGGACGCCCGGGAGTGCGGGTCTTTTTCGCGCAGATGTCGAAGGACGACTTCCTCGATGGCGATCCGCCGGCCTGCGGCCAGTTCCCCGATCGGGTAAACGCGAACGTCCAGCCGCCCGGGTGCCCGGACCAGGAGAAGGCACTCGCGCAGGTCCTCCGGCAGGCGGTTGACGATCCAGCTGGCGTCGGTCAGCTCGCCGGGCCGGTCCGGGGCGAAGGCCAGAGCACCGCCGACGATGCCCGGATGCGGTCCCCGCCAGTGGGCCTCGAACTCCTTGGCCGTCGCGCGGAAGGGCACGTCCTGAAGCTCCCCGAGCCGGGCGACAGCCTGGTACTGCATGGACGTCGCGTAACGCTCCTCGAACATGCGGTCCGTCGGCGCTCGAAGCGGCAGCAGCGAGGCCCGTCGTTCGACTGCATCCCGGGGCCGGGTCCAGTCCTGGGGCACGCAGAGATCCAGCCGGTCGTGGGCGGGCGTCCTGAGGCCGAAGAATGAGGTGGCCACGGCGTCCGGCGCGCCGGCCCGGGCATCGACGACGGTCACCTCCTGCACCTTCTGGCCGAAACCCCGGATCCACTGCACGGCTCCCAGGCTCGCCGCCCCGGCAAGCACCACGGTGACGGCGAACGCCGGCCATGCCAGCTGCGTCCGGCGGATGCGGCGCAGCCAGGCCCACAGTCCGACGGTGGACAGGGCGATGTAGGCGACCACGAAGCAGAACGCGAACAGCAGGTACAGCCGGCTGGTCAGCTGGAAGCCGACCAGTCCCACGACCCGTGTGAACAGGTCCAGGGTGTAGCTGAAACCCTGGTCGTTCCGCCGGCCGGCGCGCATCGGCAGATCCAGCGCTTGACGGAGAAACCGCTCTTGCTCCCGCCCGGCCTGAAGGAGCTCGCGCAACTCGGCGGCCACCAGGACGATCCGGCCGCGGCCGCAGGGTCGCCGGGAGACGAAGATCCGATCATCGGCCTGTGGCCGCCGGGGAATGACGGCGATCGCGTCCGGCGCGAGAGCATCGGCCGGCAGCGGGCAGAAGGTCAGTCCGCTCCGCGACTGCGGTTGTGAAAGGTCGAACGGGTTCTCTTCCCCCAGAAGAAGGGCTTCGAGCGCCTGGAGGTTCCCGGTCGTCTGCACCCCGGTCGGCCTGGCCGGCAGCAGCCCACCGAACGGGCTCTTGAGGAGGAGTTCCCAGTTCCGGCTCACGCCGATCAGCAGCGTGCCTCCCCGGCGGACCCATTCGATCATCGCCTCCTGCTGGGCCAGGTCGAAGCTGCGGGCGTCGCCGCCGTCCCAGACGATGCAATCGACGAACATCAGACCACAGTAGTGGTCCGGCAGGGAGTCCGGCGACGATCGGAGAACGACCAGATCCCCGCCGAGCCGCTCCGCCGCTGACAGTCGGTCGAGCTGGTTGACGGGAACCGGCGAGACGTCCAGCACCACCAGCGTATCGGCCGGAAGCGGAATCGGCGTCTCCGCGGGGCAAGCCTCGATCGCATCCCGGACATCGCCGGCGGCTATGCGGACCGAATTGCCGCTCGAGTCATGCACCCGCACCGAGAAGGCCCGGCGGCGGGTACGCATCAGGCCAAAGTCGTCCTCCTGCACCGCGCCGGCCGGGATGTAGAGGGTGAACTGGCGCGTGCCCCGGACCGCCACCGCCTGTGAGGCGACCACCTCGTCGCCGTCGCGATCAGTCTGAACCACCTGCAGGCTGCCGTCGAAGAGGTCCGCGTCCTCGTTGGTGATTCGCACCAGGACCGGGGCCCAGTCGCCCGCGCCGTACCAGTGGCTGACCGGCAGGCGCTCCGACTGCCCGCCGCCGGGAAACCCCACCTGGACGCTGTCGATCCGCAGCCGGGCGGCCGGAGCCGGCAGCGGGGACAGCCCCAGCCACAACGCCCCCAGCCAGCACGCATGACGCCGATGCCGCATCAACGCTGTCCCGTGTACCCCCGCCCGCGCCGCCCCCCCCCCCGCGGGCCGACGGCTCTATTAACAAGGACGCACGGGGCGGCCTAAGGTTTCACCTTGTCCGGTCCTTGGCACCGATGACCCACGCCCGCTCTAAGTCTGTTGACCCCACGTGCTTCAGGCTAACGGGCGATTTCGAGGCCGTCAAAGGAGGTCCGCCGGGCTGTGCAGGCCCCAAACCCTTGCGAGTTCTGCGGATGCGTCGCCGGCGGGATTCGCCGCGCCGGCTTGACCGCCGGCGCCGGCCGATCTACATTGCAGGCATGATGACCAAACGCTCACGGGTCGAGGCCGTCCTGGCGGGAAGCCGTCCGGACCGCCCGCCGGTGAGTTTCTGGCATCATTTCGCCCCGCCGGGGCACACCGGGCAACCAGCGGTCGAGGCCCACCTGCGTCACCTCGAGGCGTTCGACCTGGATTTCCTGAAGGTGATGAACGACCACCCGTACCCCCGGGAGGGCTTCAACATCATCCGCACCGTCGCGGACCTCGCCCGGATCCGCCCTCTGCCGGCCGACCACCCCGGATTCACCGGCCAGTATGAGGTTCTGAGTCGGCTGGCACGGGCCCTTGGGCCCGATGTGCTGATGTGCACGACGGTCTTCAACCCCTGGGCGACCCTACGGTATCTTGTCGCCCCGCCCAGCGACGTCCACGGCCCGCCGAAGCTGGCGGCGCAGGATGAACGCGACCAGGTGATCACCGCCCTGCTGCGGGAGGACCGCGCGGCCGTCAAGGCCGCGGTGGCCGCCATAGCCGAGTCCCTGGCCGGTTTCGCCGCCGGGTGCATCCGGGCCGGGGCTCATGGGGTCTTCCTTTCGGTCCGCGACGACTGGGTCAACACGCGCGAGAACGGGCCGGATACCTATGACGAGATCTGCAGGTCGGCCGATCTGGCGATTCTCGGGGCCGCGGCGTCGGGCACGTTCAACATGCTGCACATCTGCGGGCGGGCTCAGAATTTCAAGGCTTTCGCCGATTATCCCGTGGACGTGATCAACTGGGCGGACCGCACGGCCGGGCCCAGCATCGCCTATGCCCGCGACCGCGTCAAACCGGCGATTGCCGGCGGCGTGGACAACCTCAGGACACTGCCGGAAGGCTTGCCCGAGGACTGCGCCGCCGAGGTCCGCGATGCACTGCGGCAGGCCGGCACGCGACCGATTCTGATCACGGCCGGGTGCACGTATGACCCCGAGAAAGTGCCCCGGGCCAATCTCGAGGCGGTAGTCGAGGCCGCCCGGGCCGGGCCCTGACCCGGCAGCGCCCCTGTGCGGTGCTGTGCCGCCGGTCGGCGGCGGACCCCGGGTTTTTGTGGTTTTTCCTGCCAACTGGAGACCATCGCGTGGAGCGGACGCTGATCATCCTCAAGCCGGATTGCGTGTCGCGGCGGCTGGTGGGCCGGATCATCCGGCGGTTCGAGGACAAGGGATTGACGATCGCGGGCATGAAGCTGATGCGAATTTCCCGCGAACTGGCCGAACGGCACTACGCCGGGCATGCCGGCAAACCGTTCTATGCGGGGCTGATCGACTACATCACGTCCGGGCCGGTGGTGGTGATGGTGCTGGCCGGCCCCGGGGCGATCGCGGTCTGCCGGAAGCTGATGGGCGCGACCTTCGGTCCCCAGGCCGAGCCGGGAACCATCCGCGGGGACTTCGGCCTGAGCAGGACCTTCAACCTGGTGCACGGCAGCGACGGCCCCGAATCGGCGGCGGCCGAAATCGCGCTCTACTTCGGGCCCGGGGAGCTGATGGATGTCCCGATGCCCGACGCGGCCTGGATCAACCGCCCCGACGAGGCCTGAGCGCCGTACGGCTGCCCGGCCCGGTCCCCGGGCGGGCACGAACGACGGCCGGGCGAACAGCAGGGCCCCGGGGTTATTGCTCCTTGTCCAGCTCGAAGGCCCGGTGGAGGACCTGCACGGCCTTTTCGCCGTCGGCGGCCGCCACGATGCACGAGATCACGATCTCGCTGGTGGTGATGTTCTGGATGTTGATCCGGGCGTCCGCCAGGGCCTGGAACATCTTCGCGGCCACGCCGGTGTGGGTCTTCATCCCCACGCCGACGATGCTGACCTTGGCCAGGTCCTCGTCGAGCTCCACGGAGCGCACGCCGATCTCGCGGGCGAGCTGCTCGCACACCATGCGGGCCTCTCGGGCGTCGGCCTTGCTGGTAGTGAAGCCGATGTTGGCCTCGCTGGCGTGCTCGACGATATTCTGGATGATGTCATCCACCACCAGCTTGTTCTCGGCGATGCGGGCGAAGATCCGGGAAGCGATGCCAGGCTGATTGGGCACCCCGATGAGGATCACCCGGGCCAGGTCGCGCTTGAGCGTCACTCCACGGACAACGATGTCTTCCATTCCGGCGGTCTGAGCCACGATCATGGTTCCTTCGGTATCGGTCAGTGAACTGCGGACGTGAATGGGCACGTTGTACTTCTTGCCGAACTCGATCGAGCGGGAGTGCATGACCTTCGCCCCGAGCGAGGCCAGCTCCAGCATCTCGTCGTAGTTGATTTCCTTCATCTTGCGGGCCTGCGGCACGATCCGGGGGTCGGTGGTATAGACTCCGTCCACGTCGGTGTAGATCTCGCAGACGGCCCGCAGTACCGCGGCCAGGGCCACGGCGGTGGTGTCGGAGCCTCCGCGCCCCAGGGTGGTGAGGGCCCCCTCCTCGGTCACGCCCTGGAAACCCGCGACGATCACGATCCGCCCGGCGTCCAGTTCGCGGTGGATGCGGTCGGCGTCGATCGAGCGGATGCGCGCCCGCGTATGAGAGGCGTCGGTGATCATGCCGATCTGCCCGCCAGTGAAGCTGATGGCCTCGTGCCCGGCGGCCTGGATGGCCATGGCCATGAGCGAGATCGAGACCTGCTCGCCAGTGGTCAGCAGCATGTCCATCTCGCGCCGGGGCGGGTTCGGGTTGACCTCGTGGGCCAAGGCGACGAGCTTGTCGGTGGTCTTGCCCATGGCGGACACGACCATCACGACCTGATGCCCGTCGAGCTTGGCCTTGATCGCCCGGCGGGCGGCGCGATGGATCTTCTCCGCGTCGGCCACGCTCGAGCCGCCGAACTTCTGCACGATGATGCTCATGATCGCCCGCGGATCCTCCCTGCTCATCCGAAGGCCCGGTCGCCGGACCGCCGCCTCCACGAAGCCGAAGCACTATACCCGCCGGCCCGACCCGGGGGCAAGTACCTTCTCCGCTGGTTCGGCGGGGATGTCGCTCCGTGCCCCCGGGCGGACTGGGGCCGGGGCGTCGCCCACCGCCGGGCCGGACCGTCCGCCGTGTCGGCGGTGCAGGGTCAGGTCCATGAGGTGTCGGGCCCGGGAGCGCCGCGGCGCACGGCCAGGAAGAAGCTCGGCAGCAGCACCGAGCGGACGAAGAAGGTGTCGATCAGGATGCCCAGAGCCAGGGCGAAGCCCACCTGCTGCAGCAGCGAAAGCCCGCCGGCCCACAGCGAGCCCAGCGTGGCGGCCATGATCAGGCCGCAGTTGCTGATCACCGAGCCGGTGGTCACGATCGCCCGCTGGGCCGCGGCCCGGTCGCGCCCGGCCGAGGGGTCCTCCAGCAGCCGGGTCACCAAGAAGATGTTGTAGTCCTGCCCCACCGCGACCACGATCACGAAGACGATCAGCCGCACCTTGTAGTCCAGGCCGCTCTCGCCCATAACCCGAAGGAAGAACATGTCCGTCAGCGTCAGCGTGGCCCCGAACGTCAGCCAGGTCGCCAGCAGCATGAACACCGTCAGGGGCAGGTCGCGGATCAGCACCAGCACGATCAGGGCGATGACCGTCGTGGCCAGCAGCATGACCCGCACCTGGTCTCGCCCCACCACCTCGCGCACGCTCATGATGTAGGCCGTCAGACCGCTCATCAGCACCTCGACCGGACCGCCATCGGCCGTCCAGTCCGCCGTGCACTCCCGGGCCACGGCCATCACTTCGGCGGCCGTGGCCATGGCCTCGGCGGAGAACGGCGGGTGGCTGATCAGCACTTCCAGGCGAAGAACGGGCATCGTCCGGGAGACGTAGAAGTCCCTCGCCCCCAGCGAGAGCAGCCCCTCAAGGATCCCGCCGTCGCGCCGGCGGCCCAGCGGCCTGTCGAGGGTATAGACGTCGAACACCCCATCCACGGCCGCGATCCGGTCACCGAGCGTGGCGGTCAGCTCGCGAAGGTGGTCGTCGGACCATCCCGGATCAACGTCGAAGCGGACCAGCAGCGTCGCGGGGTAGAGCATGCCGCAAGGAAAGTGCTTCCGGGCCAGGTCGTATCCGCGGGCGGATGACGACCCCGTTGGAAGCTGCGACAGCGAGTCGAATCGCGGGGTCAGCCGCGTGGCCTGCATCGCCGGGAGTCCCAGCACCACCATTCCGCCCAGCAGTATGCCTCGCGGGTTGGCCGACACCCGCCGGGCCAGCCAGGGCCAGACCGTCCGTTGCCCGAGAGTGGTCTGGTGCTCGGGCCGCGCGGGCCAGAACAGCCACCGGCCCAGCAGCCTGGCCAGCGCGGGCGTCAGGGTCAGGGCCGCGATCAGCGACACCAGGAGAATCGGTGCCAGCACCTTGCCGGCGTTGGCCGTGGGCACCAGGTCGGTGGCCATCATCGTGCTCAGCCCGCAGATCGTGGTCGCAGCGCTGGCCAGGATGGCCGGACCGGCCTTGCGGGTGGCGGTTCGGGCCGCCGCCCCCAGCGCCACCCCCCCGCCGCCGAGATCCTCGCGATAACGGGCGATCCAGAACAGCGCGAAATTCACGCCGGCCCCGAAGAGCAACACCACCGCGAAGATCCGCTCGGTGTTCGAGACCGCCCAGCCGAGGCGCTCCAGCACCCCCAGCAGGACGAAGGCCAGGTACACGCTGGCGCTGATCGACACCAGCGGCACCAGGGCACCGGCCGGTGAACGGTAGACCACGGCGAGGATCACCAGCACCGCCGCGACGGTCACCCAGGTAGTATTGTGCAGCGCCCGGCTGGTGGCGGCGAAGTAGTCCCGCCCTATGCCTCCCGGGCCGGTGATCTCCACCGTCAGTCCATCGGGCCGGCCTTCCCGGGAGCAGGCCTCCACGCG
Organism: uncultured Phycisphaerae bacterium; assembly: GCA_938005315.1. Classification (GTDB taxonomy): domain Bacteria; phylum Planctomycetota; class Phycisphaerae; order UBA1845; family PWPN01; genus CALLOB01. The sequence goes on along the minus strand of CALLOB010000108.1, from coordinate 2,301 downwards.
TTCGACCGCCGCGATGGAGTCGGCGCTGATGTAGTTGCTGGACAACCCGATCACCACCATGGCCGCCCGCCCGTCCGGCGACACCAGCCGATGGCGCAGGAACGGGTTGGCCGGCGAGAGCACGCGGCGTTCGGTCAACTCGCCCGCCCTGACGGCCGCGTCCTGGATCCACGCCATGTCCTGCGGCGTCAGGCCGGTCTCCCGAAAGGCCAGCAGCACGATGTAGCTCTGGTGGGCCAGCAGCGGGAAGGCCCGGCGGTTCAACTCCTGGGCCCGGCTGTGCGCGGACTCCGGGGGCAGGAAGGATCCCACTTCGGCCGGCGGCCTCTTGCCGACTCCGGCGGAGTAGACCGCAGCGGCCGCCAGGACCAGTGCCCACGCCATGATCAGGCGGACCGGCCGGTCGGCGATCCACCGCCCCAGAAGGTCAAACATGGCCTCCGTTGTACCGCCGCGAACAGCGACCAACAAGCCGCCGTAGAATCACGGACGGATGTGTCCGGGGCCCAGGTCGAACGCCCATCTTTCCCGCCGCCGGCGACGCGCATCTCTACCGACCAGACTGTCGCAGGCCGGCCGGCCTCGGCGAGTCCCGGTTCGCTGCTTGCCTGCCGTCAAGCCGTCTGGTATGGATGCCCGGGGGGCTGAAGAACCGACGTCTGGCGCCCGGGCCCGTGTGCTTCGCCGAGCGGCACCAGGAAAGCCTGCCGATGCCCGCGATCCGCTATGTCGATGTGTTCACCGGTCGGCGGCTGTCCCCGCCGGGGGAGGACGTCCGCCGTCTCGGACAGGCCGACGCCGCCGGGTGGCTGGTCGGGCCGGCCTTTTTCGACCCGCAGGTCAACGGTTACGCCGGTGTGGACTTCAACGACCCGGCGGTTGAATCCGCGGCCATCGAGTCTGCCGTGGCAGCCATGTCCGCGGCAGGCTGCGATCACCTGCTGATCACGCTGATCACCGCCCCGGACGACTTTTACGAGCACCAGCTCGACCGACTGGCCGGGGCGATCTCCCGCAGCCGGCTGTTGACCTCGGCGGTCCTGGGTATCCACCTGGAGGGGCCGTCCATCAGTCCCCGAACCGGCTACGCCGGGGCCCACGATGCCCGGCACGCCCGTGGCCCGGACTGGGCACGCTTCCAGCGATGGCAAACGATCAGCGGCGGACGCATCCGGCTGGTCACGCTGGCGCCGGAGTGGGAATCGGCCGAGTCGTTCATCCGGGCGGCCGCCGGATCGGGCGTGCAGGTGGCACTGGGGCACACCGATGCGTCGCTCGAGCAGTTGAACCGTGCCGTGCGGGCCGGAGCCAGGCTCTTCACCCATCTGGGCAACGCCTGTCCGCCGGAGATTCCCCGCCACGACAACATCATCCAGCGGGTGCTGGCCGTGCCCGAGCTGACCGTCTCCCTGATTCCCGACGGCATCCATCTACCGCCGTTCGTGCTGTCGAACCTGGCCCGGACACTGGGGCCGGCCCGGCTGGCGATGACCACCGACGCGGCTCCGCCGGCCGGTGCGGCCTGCGGCCGGTTCCGGTTCGCCGGTCGGGAACTGGACGTCGGCGAGGATCGGGTCGTCAAGAGTCCCGGCAGCCCGGGCTACTTCGGCTCGGCCCTGAGCATGATCGAGGGCTTCTACAACTGTATCGCCTTCGGCGGGCTCAGCGCGGATCTGGCGTGGCGTGCATGGACGCACCTGCGACGGCGGTTCGCTCCGGAAATCCAGCCGTCGCGAATCGCCGTGCCTTTCGGCATCGTGCCGCCCGGCGTGGAGGCCTGAGGCGGTCGCGCATCGCGGGATCGACCACGCCCTTTCGGGGAGTGCAGCAGGAGTCGCAGGGCGCGTTACGTCATGCCGACGGGGGGAGCGTTGCGCGCATGGGTCTGGCCGGCCGCCTCATCCGCCGCCTGGTGTCCGTGCTCATGAACAGACTTCAAGCCGTGTCGGTGGCGCCTGCCGATCAACCAGGTGACGAGGGTTCCGATGCTGGCCAGCAGGCCTGCGCTCAGCGGCGCCACCGGGCAGGTGGGCTGGCCGCAACAGGGGCAGGTGGAAGTGCTCATCACCCATCCGTATGCCCCCAGCCACACGGCCACGGGTTTCAGCAGCGATTTGACCAGACCGGCCCGCCTGAACAGTCTCATGCCCCATCCCCCTGGTGCGCCCGGCGGCAGGCGCCCAGCTGCCGGTGCAATTCGATGACCAGCGACCGGGCCCGGGCGTTCTCCTTCCGGGCAAGGGCCTGGCCCAGCTGCCGCAGGGCGTCCTGCAGCCGGTTCCATTCCCGGGCCTGATCCGA
>CALLOB010000107.1 GCA_938005315.1 uncultured Phycisphaerae bacterium | reverse complement strand
CGCGCCAAAAGGTGCGCGATGGCGGACGCGTCGGAGCGCGTCCCTCCGGGGCCGTGGATTCGCCCGGAGGGCCCCGCTCCGTCGGGGCCGCGCCAAAAGGTGCACGATGGCGGACGCGACGGAGCGCGTCCCTCCGGGGCCGGCGATTCGGACGCGACGGAGCGCGTCCCTCCGGGGCCGTGGATTCGCCCGGAGGGCCCCGGCACCGTCAAGGCCGCGGACGGCACTGTCCAGGCTGTCGCGCCTCCGCTGCGGCCGAGCCGGATGAGGTCGGCGGCAGGAGTCGATTTTGGACCGGCCCTTTACAGTGCGACTGTAGCGATTGTTCCGGAGCGGACTTGACGTCCGCTTTGTTAGTGGCTACTATCCTGGCGGTTCGCGCGGTCGTGCGTCCATCGGCCGCCGCCCGGGCTTGTAGGGCGGGGGAGCGGACCACAGGTGGCTTTTTCCGGAGTTCGCCGCGGCGCGGGCGGGGGCCGGGAGTCCTTCCATGAGTATTCATGTCGGTATCGATGTCGGGGCCGTGAGCGTCAAGCTGGCCGTAACCGGCCCGGCGGAACGGTTGGCGGGCTCGACAGGCACGGGTTCATTCGGCGGCGTGCCGGGATTCCGACTGTTGAGCGGAGCCGCGCCGGGTGTGGTGCTGGTGCTTGCCGAGCCGCGGCGGGCCCGGGGCCGTCCGATCGAGACCGCCCGGGCGCTTCTGGTCGATACCCTCGAACGGCTGGGCATCGACGAGGTGTCCGCTGTGATGGTCACCGGTTCGGGCGGCCTGCTGGTCGCCGAGGCGATGCAGGTTCCGCGCTGCAACGAGTTCCAGGCCATTGCCCGGGCGGCGGGTTTCCTGACGCCGCAGGCCCGGACGGTCTTCGAGATCGGCGGGGAGAGCAGCAAGTATCTGCGGCTTTCGCCGGAGAGCGGCGACGGCCGGCTGAGCATTGTCGATTACGGCAGCAACGGCGATTGCGCCGCCGGCACGGGGGCATTCCTGGATCAGCAGGCCGGCCGGCTGTCGTACGAGGTCGAGGACATCGGCACCGTCGTCGAACGCGCCGAGCGGTGCGCCCAGATCGCCGGCCGCTGCAGCGTCTTCGCCAAGAGCGACATGATTCACGCCCAGCAGAAGGGCTTCGCGCCGCCGGAGGTGCTGCGCGGGCTGTGCAAGGCGGTGGCCGCCAACTACCGTCTGGCGGTGGTCAAGGGGCGGACGCCGGAGCCGCCGGTAGTGTTCATCGGCGGAGTCTCGGCCAACACCGCGGTGGTGCGCGAGCTGCGGGAGCTTTTCGGGCTCGACAGGACGTCGCTGACCGTTCCCGACGGCGCCGATGCCTTCCCGGCCGCCGGGGCGGCGCTGTTGTCGGCGGATGGACGGTCCGCGGGCGGTCTTTCCGTCGGCCGGCTGGCTGCGCGGCTGGAGGAGGCCGGGCTGCGGGCCGCGGGCTTCGCGACGCTGCCCCCGCTGACGCTGGATCGCGTGCAGATCCTGCGCCACCAGGTGCGTCCGTACGTTTTCCCCGAAGACGACGGCAACGGCGACGGTGACAGCCGGGGGGACCGGCGCGTGGACGCCTTCCTGGGTATCGACATCGGCTCGGTGGGCACCAAGCTGGCGGTGATCGACGAGCGGGGTGACGTGATCCACTCGATTTTCACCCGGACCGAGGGCCGGCCGATCGAGGTGGTCGGGCGCATCCTGCGCGAGCTGGAGGAGGCCGTGGGCGGGCGGATCCGCATCCGGGCGGTCGGCACGACCGGCAGCGGCCGGGAGCTGATCGGGGAGCTGGTCGGGGCCGACGCCATCACCGACGAGATCACCTGCCACAAGACCGGGGCCGCCTTCGTCGGCGACCGCCTGCTGGGCCGCCGGCCGGACACGATCTTCGAGATCGGCGGGCAGGACAGCAAGTACATCAGCCTTCAGCCGGAGGGCGACGGCTCCGGCGAGACCGTGGTGGTCGATTTCACCATGAACGAGGCCTGCGCCGCCGGCACGGGGAGCTTCCTGGAGGAGCGGGCCGAGGAGCTGGGCGTCTCGATCCGCGGCGAGTTCGCCCGCCTGGCGATGTCGTCGTCGGCCCCCTTGCGGCTTGGTGAGCGCTGCACGGTGTTCATGGAGCGCGACGTGAACACGGCCATGCAGCGCGGCGCGCGTCGCGAGGACGTGATCGCGGGTCTGGCCTACTCGGTGGCCTGCAATTACATCAACCGCGTGGTCCGGGGCCGGCCGATCGGCGAATGCGTCTTCTTTCAGGGCGGCACCGCCTACAACGACGCCGTGGCCGCGGCCTTCAGCGCGATCATCGACCGGCCGGTGATCGTGCCGCCGCACAACGCGGTTCTCGGGGCCATCGGCGCCGCCCTGGTGGCGCGGGAGAAAGTCGCGGCCACCGGCGGCCAGACCCGCTTCCGAGGCTACCACATCGAGGAGGTGGACTACACGCTCCGCGAGTTCGCCTGCAAGGGCTGCGGCAATCTCTGCGCGGTGCAGGAGTTCACCGTCGAGGGCGAGAAGACCTACTGGGGCGACAAGTGTTCGGACCGCTACCGCAAGCGCTCGCGCGTCAGACGCAAGGCCTCGATTCCCGACCTGATCGAGCTGCGGCGGGAGCTGCTGGCCGCCGACGATCGCGGCGATCCGCCGGATGCGACCCGGACGATCGGCGTCCCGATGGCGATGTACACCTGGGACATGCTGCCGTTGTGGCGCACGTTCCTTCGGGGTTGCGGTTTCGGAGTCGCCGTCAGCGGGGAGACCAGCCGCCGCACCGTGCGCCTGGGCATGGACTGCGTGGTGGCCGAGCCGTGCTTTCCGATCATCGTGGCCCACGGCCATGTGGCCGAACTGGTGGAACGCCGGGTCGATGCGATCTGGCTGCCGAATCTTCTGTCGGCCCGGATGAAGCCCTGTGCGGAGGACGTCAGTCACGTCTGCCCGTGGGGCCAGACGCTGCCGTTCGTCGTCCGTCAGGCTCCGGCCTTTCGCGACTGGCAGGGGCGGATCCTGTGCCCGACGCTGCGCTTCCGCGACGGGCCGGCGATCGTCCGCGAGCGGCTCGTCGAGGCGATGCGATCCATGGGCGTCGGCCCCGCGGTCGCCGGGCGGGCGTTCGATCGGGCCGTGGAGGCCTGGACCGCGTTCCGCGCCGCCTATCAGCAGGCCGGGCGGGAGGCCGTGGAACTGCTCGATCGCACCGGAGAGCCGGGCATGGTGCTGGTCGGCCGGCCCTACAACATCCACGATGCCGGCGTCAGCCTGGCGGTGGCCCGCAAACTGCGCGATCATTACGCAGTGAACGTGCTGCCGGTCGATGCCCTGCCGGTGGACGACATCGACGTCTCGGACATCAACGACAACATGTTCTGGGAGTACGGCCGGCGGATCCTGGCCGCGGCCCGTTTCGTCGCCGGCCGGCCGAACCTGCACCTCATCTATGTCACCAACTTCAAGTGCGGCCCGGACTCGTTCATCAAGGCGTTCGTACGCGACGCGTCCGGCAAGCCGTTTCTCACCCTGCAGTTTGACGGCCATTCCAATGACGCGGGGATGATGACCCGCTGCGAGGCTTACCTGGACAGCAAGGGAATCCTGCGATGGTGGCGAAAATGCGAAGCTCCGCCCGAGACCAGACCCTCCAAGGCCGGACCGTCTACATCCCCCAGATGGCCTACGCCGGTTCCCGGCTGACCGCCGCCTGCCTGCGGTCCATCGGCATCGACGCCCGCATCGTTCCCGACAGCGACGCCCGCACGCTGGATCTCGGCGGCCTGCATACCAGCGGAGAGGAGTGCCTGCCGCACAAGGTCACCATCGGCGATTTTCTCAAGGTCTGTCAGGCGCCGGACTTCGACCCGGCGCGGACCGCCTTTCTGATGCCCACCGCCCATGGCCCCTGCCGCTTCGGGCAGTACGCCCCTTATCTGCGGCGGCTGCTGGACCGGATGGGCTGGCAGGAGGCGATGGTCTTCTCTCCGACCAGCGCCAACGGCTACGAGGACTTCGGCCGCAACGGCCGGGACCTCGTCCGGCACATGTGGATCGCGCTGGTTTTCGGCGACCTGGCCACGCGGATGCTGCTGCGCACACGGCCCTACGAACGGACCGCCGGCGCGACGGATGCGGCCTTCGAGGAGTCGGTCCGCGACGGGTGCGAGGTTTTCGCCAGGCCTGGCCTGGGCGTCCGTCAGCGGCTGCAGGATGCAATTCAGGCCGTGCGACGGATGCGCGACCGGTTCCGCGCCGTGCCGGCCGATTATGTGCGCGGCCGGCCGCTGATCGGGCTGGTCGGCGAGATCTTCTGCCGGCTGAACACCTTCAGCAACGACGATACCGCCCGACGGGTCGAACGCCTCGGCGGCGAGTGCTGGCTGTCGGACGTCGCCGAGTGGGTCTGGTACGCCAACTGGTACCAGCACGGCCTGATCGCGGAATCCCAGGGCCGATTCAGCGGAGCCATGCTCAAGTGGTGGATCAAGACCCGCATCCAGCGGGCCTACGAGCACGCCCTGGTCGAACCGCTGGCCGAGGAACTCGCGGGCCTCGAGGAGCCGGAGCGTGTCGAAGAGGTGCTCGCTCTCGCCGAGCCATACCTTCCGCCTCGCGGCTCGATCGGAGAAATGGTGCTCAGCGCGGGCCGGGCCGTGTACCTGTACCGCAAGGGCGCCGACGGGGTCCTGGATATCAGCCCCTTCACCTGCATGAACGGCATCGTCTGCGAGGCCGTCTACCCGTCCATCAGCCGCGACCACGACGACCTCCCCATCCGTACGCTGTACTTCGACGGCGTCAACACCAGCATCGACCGCGACCTGGAGATCTTTCTGGACCTGGCCCGGGCCTACCAGCGTCGCAAGCGGCATCCGCGGGTTTACCCGGACTTCTTTCAGGACTCATCCCCGGTCTGATCGGCCGGCGCCTTGTACATCGCCGTGCGGGAAATGACCACGGGCTGCGAAGGGGTTGGCCGCCGATCCTGCACATTTTCGACGTGCCGGTTGAGCCGACATCCGGTTTCTGCCACAATGGCACGGGGAGCTGGCGTCGTGGCGCCGGGGTATTCGGTCGTACCCTTCCCCTGAGCCCGGCGATCCGGGCGGAGCTGTGATGGTGCGCGCGTGCTCCGGATGTGCGTCGCCGGCCGCCGAACCTCGCGGTCCGGCTTCCCGCGGGTTGCGGCCCTGCCCACGGGCCGGCATGGTGCTCGCGGCCATAGCAGCCGCGTCGATGCAGGCCGCCTTGGCCGGCGAGCCGACCGCTGGCGACCTCGTCCGTCAACGGGTCATGGGCGCCGACGACCGGGTGCCGGTGGACGACACCACCGTTTTCCCCTTCTGCACCATAGGACAGGTCGAGGCCGGATGGCGGCGCGGCCCGGCGGCCGGATCCGTCCGTGTGGGCACCGGTACGCTGGTCGGCCGCCGCGTGGTACTGACTTCGGCCCACTGCGTGGTGGATCCGTCCACCGGCTGGGCCGACGACGTGCAATTCATGCCCGCCCGC